>JAEWDP010000142.1 GCA_023390055.1 Pseudomonadota bacterium
GGATTAACCCTTGAGACATGTTGGCGTCTGCGCTTTTCCTTGCGGTGCGCGAAAGAGGCATTTCTTCCCCACCACGTCAGCTTCGCGCCAGCCGCAGGCGACATGATGGCCGTCGATACTATCTGTCGGAATCGGATGACCATGCCACTCTTGCCCCCGCTCTTGCGCAAAACCCTGACGCTTGCCGGTCTTTTTACCGCAACAACGTCACTCGGTGGCTGCATTCTCGTCACCGACACCAGTCGCATGAACCCGGATGTCTTCGTTCAGGAAACTGCGCCGGTCTTCAATGTGGCTCCCTATGCCACGCCACCAAGCAATCAGCCGTCACCCACGCCTGGTGCGATCCCGCAAAAACGCCAGCTTTATCCCACGCATTTCCACCAGACCTATC
Source organism: Pseudomonadota bacterium (assembly GCA_023390055.1). GTDB lineage: Bacteria > Pseudomonadota > Alphaproteobacteria > Rhizobiales > Rhizobiaceae > Neorhizobium. Next base: position 395 of record JAEWDP010000142.1, read on the forward strand.
GGCAGACCTACGGCCTTCCGGTGTCCAATCCTGTGCATCGGGCCATGTATGGTAGCGTGCGTGACGAGGGGCGGACATTGCCTGCGATCCCATATTCCAGGATCGAACCACGGTTTCTTCGCCATGAGGTCTCCTACCAGACGCAGGAAGCGCCAGGCACGATCGTTGTCGATACCCGGGAGAACTACCTTTATCTGGTCCAGTCGGAAGGCAGGGCGATCCGATATGGTGTCGGTCTCGGCAAGGACGGTTTTGCATGGTCTGGGCGTGGAACAGTTCAGTGGAAGGCGAAATGGCCCCGCTGGACACCACCAAGCGAAATGGTTGCCCGGCAGCCCGAACTGCGCCAGTTCGCAGCTTCCGAAGGAGGTGCCAATCCGGGTCTGAACAATCCGCTCGGTGCGCGCGCGCTCTATATTTTCAAGGATGGCAAGGATACGCTTTACCGGGTTCACGGTACACCTGACTGGCAGTCGGTCGGAAAGGCAACGTCGTCTGGATGCGTGCGCATGCTGAACCAGGACGTCATCGATCTTTATGAGCGGGTGCCAGCGTCTGCGTCGATTGTCGTAATCTGACCTTTCGTCCGGTTCAAAAATGAAGACGATGCGATTGCTGCGTCGGTTACCACCTTCAGTGTTCGCAAGACCCCCTTTATGTGCGTTCAAGTTGGTTTTGGGGTCACCCTCCATCGCTGAAAATGGCCGCGTCAGTCATGCTTATTGTGGCGATCCGAGAGAAAATGCGGCCCAAGAAAGCATTGCCGGTAACGGTTTGTTCATTTTCTTTGCGACAAGGAACCTGTCACGAGCGTGACGGGAACGACACTGACGTAAAGATGGCGGCCGTCTGCTCTCATCCATGGCCGTTTGGCCTGCAAAGCCGAATACGCCATGGCAGAATGCGTAAACGATCTTTGTGGTAGAGTGTCAGACATGGAACCTTTCCGTTCCTGCCGCCGTTGAGCGGGCCTATCAAAATACCTAGTCGGGCGGTTACTATAATATGAACACCAAGACTTCCTATTCCCGTCGGAGCGTTCTGTCGCTTCTTGCGGTTGGTACAGCGTCGTCTCTCGTTGGCTGTGCGTCCAGTGGTGGCCCTCGTCCGGTGACCGCGGCGCCGGTTTCATTTGCTCCGCCGCCTCGGCTTCCTTCAGGTCGCTCACCGGAACTGGATGCGATGTACGGTACGGTCACCGATGGTGGTTTCGTCATTCCGGGCGTTCCCTATTGGGAAATCAATCCGCGCTATTATCGCCAGCGGGTCATTGACCCGACGGGTGAGCGTCCAGGAACGGTCGTTGTCGATACCGCATCGCGTTTCCTCTACCTTGTCGAGGCAGATGGCAGCGCCATGCGTTACGGCGTCGGCATCGGCCGCGAAGGGTTTGCGTGGGAAGGCGAGGGCGTCATTCAGTGGCGCCAGAAATGGCCGAAATGGACACCGCCGGCCGAGATGATTGCCCGCCAGCCACAGCTTGCGAAATATTCGGCAGAAAACGGTGGTCAGCCGCCCGGATTGAACAACCCTCTTGGTGCGCGTGCCCTCTATATCTTCAAGGATGGCAAAGACACGCTCTACCGTCTGCATGGCTCACCTGAATGGAAGTCGATCGGTCGCGCGGTATCGTCCGGCTGTGTTCGTCTCATGAATCAGGACATTATTGATCTTTATGAGCGGGTTCCGACGAAAGCGCGCATCGTTGTCTGGCAGTAGATCCAGGATATCGCGACTATTCGGCAGGCTGGTTTGTCAGCCTGTCGGTCAGGGCTAACAGCCCGTCACGCAAACTTTCTGCCTTTGCCTGGCTGCAGCCGGTTGCCGCTGCAATTGCCGTGTTGACGCGCGCGGCGTCGCCTTGCATTTCCCGCCCTTTCGCGGTCAGGGAGATCAGCACCTGTCGTTCGTCACGCTTGTTGCGGATCCGTATTACGAGCCCGGCCTGCTCCAGGCGCTTCAAAAGCGGCGAAAGTGTTCCTGAATCAAGCCCCAGCCTGTCACCGAGGACACGAACCGTCTGGCCGTCTTCTTCCCAAAGGACGAGCATCACCAGATATTGCGGATAGGTGAGCCCAAGCGGATCGAGGAGAGGCTTGTAGGCACGCGTGAAGGCGTGCGCGGCGCTGTACACAGCAAAGCAGAGTTGTGTTTCCAGTTGATCGGGCCGCTTCCTGGTTTCCTTGGCGTCTCGGCATATCTGCATGGGCTTCCCTGACTTTCCACTGCTTTGACCTATCTACATTCTATCGCCGTTCGGGCATCGAAACAATGCGCAAAATTATATTGCGCGCAATTGAATTATGATCTATGAAGATGATGTCTTTGAAACCTTAAGGAGTGAAGACAATGGCAATTCTCTACACCACAAAAGCTTCCGCCACGGGCGGACGCGCCGGTCGCGCAGTATCCGAAAACGGTGCTCTTGATGTCACGCTGACGGTTCCAAAAGAGCTGGGTGGCGATGGTGCTGCCGGTACCAATCCGGAACAACTGTTTGCAGCCGGCTATTCCGCCTGCTTCCTCGGGGCATTGAAAAATGTCGCCGGCAAGGAAAATGCAACAATCCCGGAAGATACGAAAGTGACAGCATCGGTGGGTATCGGTCCCCGTGATGATGGCACCGGCTTTGGCATCGAAGTATCCTTGCAGGTGGATATTCCAGGCATGGACAAGGCCAAGGCAGAAGACCTGGTGGCCAAGGCCCATATCGTGTGCCCTTATAGCCATGCCATGCGGACGTCGACGGAAGTTCCGGTCTCTCTGGCCTGAGTGATTGCGCAAGAAGGGGGGGAGGGTGCTTCCCCCTGATGGTGCCTAAGGTTGATGGCGTCCGCATTCGTACCTGAAGGCTCCTGATGGATCCTTTCCATTTCTAGTCGCTGATCGACTTCAAGCTATTGCGAAGTGGTGCAAGCCGCTCGCCGAGTTCATCGTCAATGTCTTCGTGAACGCGTGTCCAGATCGGCAGGGCGTTCAAGAGTAACGTGGTTCCCTCCTGCGTCAGTTTCGTCAGCCGACTGCGTCGATCCGTCGGGTCCGGCATGACTTCCACCAGCCCTCTTCGTACCAGAACCTTGATGGCTGCCGTCAAGGTCGTGCGATCCATCGCAAGCAGATCAGCAACAGGTCGCATTGGAACGGGTTCGGGACGATTGAGCGCCATCATGAGCGAGAACTGGCCGTTCGTCAGGTCAAGTGGTTTCAGTGCGTTGTCAAAGCGACGGGCGAGTGCCCGTGCAGCACGCTGCGTGTGGAGGCAAAGACATGTATCGCGTACGTGGAGGGTTGTCGAAAAGGGAATCATCATGTGATTTGACATTCCTTATTTACGTTGATATCAACCTAAATGTCAAGATGAGGAGGAGCATCATGAACGACGTTATCTCACTGGAAAACTCCGTCGTATCCCGCGACGAGTGGCTCAAGGCGCGCGCTGATCTGCTCGCCCTCGAAAAGGAGGAGACAAGGCTGCGCGACAAGGTGAGGGCGAAGCGGCGCGCACTTGCCTGGGTCAAGATGGACAAGGACTATCTTTTTCAGGCGCCGGATGGAGAAATGCGGCTTGCGGATCTCTTTGACGGCCGCAGCCAGCTTCTTGTCTATCATTTCATGCTCGGTCCGGACTGGGATGCCGGATGCACCGGCTGCTCTTTCCTGTCAGACCATATCGATGGCGCACTGGTGCATCTGAACAATCATGATGTCACCTATGTCGCGGTCTCGCGTGCGCCCATCGACAAGATCGAGGCCTATCGCAAGCGCATGGGATGGAAATTCCCCTGGGTTTCTTCCTTTGGTTCGGACTTCAATTTCGACTTTCATGTTTCCTTTACGAGTGATGATCTGTCGAGCGACAGTGTCGTTTATAATTATGCCGAGATCCCTCGGGCAGACGCAAACGATGAACTGCCCGGCCTGACCGCGTTCTACAGGAACGCGAAGGGAGAAATATTCCATACCTATTCGAGCTATGCCCGTGGCGGGGAAGAGATGATCGGGACACTGATGATGCTTGATCGCGCACCTTTGGGCCGCAATGAAAGTTCGACAATGGACTTTGTTAAGCGCCATGATGAATACGCGCCCGTTGGTACAAAAACATCCTCCTGCCACTGATAGGGGACGGGTGATCCGTCTCAGCCAGGGGTAATGGGTTCATGGCCGCGGAAGTGGCAAGATCATGAGCCGATGAGAAATCCGGCGACCTTGTTCTCGACCGTGATCCAGGCAAGTCAAGGTCAGTCCCGCTGAAGAGGTTTGATGATGAGCCACCCGCCAGCCATCACCTGCATGGCCGGATGTCGGCTGATTTATTCGAGACCTTCAATCAACAGACGCCACGATGTGGCAGGAGACATGAAATGCAGCAGTCAACGACAGAAACGCTAAGCGCAATCCATGGGAAATTCATCTGGTGTGAGCTGATGACGTCTGACACGGAGGCGGCGGGTGCCTTTTATGCCTCTGTTGTCGGCTGGAATGTCTCCGAAATCCCGATGGACGACCCTGCACAGACCTATCATCTTTTTGAGATCGGCAAGGGAGACAAGTGCCCGGGCATTGGCGGGATGATGACATTTCCAGAAGAGCTGGAAGGACAATTGCCCCCGAACTGGACCGGTTATGTTGCCGTGGATGATGTTGACCAGTCCGCGCGCGATTTTGTCGCTCATGGTGGCAGCATCAAGCGACCACCTGAAGATATCCCGGGTGTCGGGCGGTTCGCGGTCGTTGCGGATCCGCATGGAGCGGTACTGTGCATCATGACCCCTTTGCCAATGGATGACATGCCGGAGCCACCGCCTGAGGGGAGCGCCGGGACTGTTGGCTGGCGCGAGCTTTACGCTGGCAATCTGGAAGAGGCCTTCGCCTTTTACGGCAAGGTCTTTGGCTGGACCAAGGATCATGATTTCGCAATGGGTGCGATGGGTGCCTATCGGATCTTTGCAGAACATGGCAAGGCAATCGGCGGGATGATGACCAGACCGGAAAACGTGCCGGTTCCCTGCTGGGCCTATTACTTCAATGTCGATGGCCTGAAGGCGGCGATGGACCGGGTCCGCTCCGGTGGCGGAAACGTCCTCAACGGGCCGATGCCCGTACCGGGCGGATCCTGGATTGCCCAATGCACTGATCCACAAGGAGCCTTCTTCTGCCTCGTGTCGACAAAGACATAGGCAAGAATGTAAAAAATGCGTGGAAGGACGGCTTAGCCGGTCCGCCGGAAAATTGCCGGACGGCAGGGCACAAGATCGCGCCGTGTTCGAAAAGACCGTGCAGTCGGCCTCAGTGAGCGACTGGATCCTTGAAGCCTGCGATACTCCTGTTATCTTCCGTGAAATGGCTCTTTATCGCACCAGTTCCACCGTCACGCCGAAGATCCAGAGCCTGCGGCTCTTCTTGCAACGTTTGGAATGGGGCAGGGACACCACCGCTCTGCGCTGGCAGGCAGGCTTTGCCGTCATTGATGTGGCGATCCTTGCCTTCTTTCTTTTTGGCCCCTATTTGCGCGAGGGTCCGTCATATCTCATCATCGATTATCTTGTAGCCGCCTGGATCGTGATGGAGCTGACGGCAAGGGCGATTGCTGCTCCAAACTGGAAAAAGTTTTCGCGTCGCTGGATGACATGGATCGACATTGTCATTTTGGCCACGCTGCTCTTTCCCGAAGTCCTCTACAACTTCGCCTTCTTGCGTGTCATGCGTCTGTGGGCAATCGGTTACAGCCCGCTATTGCGCGAAGGCTTGCGTCGGACGGGCTACTCCGAGCTTCGTGACGTCATTCGCGCCGTTCTCAATTTCCTGGTTTTCCTCTTTGTCGTGACCGGCTTTGTCTACACGAGCTTCTTCTACCATCAGACCGGCCTGGAGGGATTTGTCGATGCACTCTATTTCACGGTTGCAGCGATTACCACGACGGGCTTTGGCGACATCACGCTGCCGGGATCACTTGGCAAGCTGACATCTGTCGCAACGATGATCATCGGGGTATCGCTGTTTGTCCGGCTCGCACAGGCGATCGTGCGGCCCTACAAGATAACGTTTCCATGCCCGAAATGCGGCCTTCAGCGTCACGATACCGACGCGGTTCACTGCAAGGCCTGCGGCGAAGTGCTGAAAATCCCCGACGAAGGCAATTGAGACTGGAGCAGACGCAAGAACCACCCTATGGACCAGTTCTCACCCGGCCGGTTTGCGCCTTTGGCCCCCGCTGCTATAAGCAGGCCTATCCTTTCAGAAAAACGAGTGAGAAGAGCTTGCCATGGCAAATGATGATGACGAGTATGTCTATGACGAGGTGACTGGCGAATGGCGCCCGGCTTCCGAGATTGCAGCCGAAGCCAAGCAGGCATCAGAGGTTCGCGACGCGTCCGGAAACGTGCTTGAAGACGGTGATTCAGTCACCCTCATCAAGGACCTGAAGGTCAAGGGCGCAAACCAGACGCTGAAACAGGGAACCGTCATCCGGTCAATCCGGCTTACCGATAATCCGGAAGAGATCGATTGCCGCCATGACACAATCAAGGGTCTCGTCTTGCGCACGGAATTTGTCCGCAAGCGCTGAGACCGCGAAACGGACAGTATTCCAGGCACTCCGAAGCATCTCGTGATCCGCTGGGTCCGCTTCTCGTGCTTTTGGCCCTTGTGCCAGCGTGTCGCTACCAAAAGTCACTCGACATTTTCTGCGACACGCTTCAGCGTTTGAGGCTCCCGAGAATGCCGCGAACGAGTGCCCGCCCGACCTGAGTGGCAACCGTACGTGCGATACTTTTCATTGCCGTTTCAAGAACAGTCTGCCGCTTGTAGCCGGAACGGCCGCGGCTCGAGCTCTTGCCGCGTGCCGGGTTTTCCTCCGACGCCTCACCAAAGCCCGGCAGGCTCCATCGGCCAGCAGCACTGTCTGCATCGACCTCCTGGGCCTCCTTATCCTGTTCCTGGGCCGCCTTTTGAGCCCGGGCGGCAAGAATTTCATAGGCGGATTCGCGATCCACATCCTTGTCGTATTGGCCGGCGATCGGGCTTGCATTGATGATGTCGCGACGTTCTGCGTCACTCAATGGTCCGATCCGTGATGACGGCGGACGGATCAATGTTCGCTCGACGATGGACGGTGCCCCCTTGCCTTCCAGGGTTGACACGAGAGCTTCGCCGGTGCCCAGCCCGGTAATCACCTCCTGGGTGTCGAAAGCGGGATTGGGGCGGAAGGTGTCGGCAGCTGTCTTGACAGCCTTCTGCTCGCGCGGTGTGTAGGCACGCAGCGCATGCTGAACCCGGTTCCCAAGCTGTGCGAGGATGGTTTCCGGGACATCGAGAGGGTTCTGCGTCACGAAATAGACACCGACGCCTTTCGAACGGATCAGGCGAACAACCTGTTCCACGCGTTCGATCAGGACTTTTGGAGCATCGTTGAAAAGAAGATGCGCCTCGTCAAAAAAGAAGACCAGCCTCGGTTTTTCCGGATCGCCGACTTCGGGCAATTCTTCAAAGAGTTCAGAAAGGAGCCACAAGAGAAAGGTCGCGTAAAGGCGCGGATTGTTCATCAGTTTGTCAGCCGCAAGCACGGAAATGACACCACGTCCATCCTGGCTTGTTCGCATCAGGTCGCTGATGGCAAGTGCGGGTTCGCCGAAGAAGTGCTCGGCACCCTGCTGTTCAAGCACAAGGAGATCGCGTTGCAGCGATCCGACTGATGCTTTCGACACAAACCCGTAGCGGCTGGAGATCTCGCTGGCATGTTCGCCCATATAGTTCAGGAGTGCCTGAAGGTCTTTCAGGTCCAGAAGAGCCATGCCGCCTTCGTCGGCGATCTTGAAGGCGATGTTCAAGACACCTTCCTGAGCATCCGATGCGTCCATGAGGCGGGCCAGGAGTAGAGGCCCCATCTCGGCGATCGTCGTGCGTACACGGTGGCCTTTTTCACCGTAAAGATCGAGGAAGATCGTTGGGAACGCGCTGAAGTCATAATCGGAAAACTGGATCTGTTCAGCACGCTTGAGCAGGAAATCCTTCTCGTCACCGGCGACCGCAATACCGGACAGGTCGCCCTTGATGTCGGAGCAGAATACGGGAACACCGGCGCTGGAAAAGCTTTCCGCAAGGATTTGCAGCGTCACTGTCTTGCCCGTCCCGGTCGCCCCGGTGATCAAGCCATGCCGATTGCCAAATTTGAGTTCGAGGAATTCTTGCTCGTTGAACGAATCATCGGGATTGCGGCTGCCGCCCAGAAAGAGTTTTCCGTCCTTGATCATACAATTGATGCTCCCTGAATGTTTCGTTGTTGATGTTTATAGATGGCGGTTCATGTGGCCGCAATGCCAAGGCCTGCAGCCGATTACAATCGACATGAGGATGCGAGTGTAGCCGGGAAAGTGAAAACGTCTTGCTTGATCTGGGGATGTCGATCTGCGCATTTGGCTCTGGACACGGGCAGGGTACCTGTCTTTTGTTGATGTAAACCGCAAGTATGAGGAGTGGTTGATGAACGAGCTGGTTACACGGGTTGCCGACAATGTCGGTGTGGCTCCCGATGTTGCAGAAAAGGCCGTTGGCATGATGCTTGGCTTTCTGCAGCGTGAGGCTGATGACGGTGCGATCGCAAAAATGATAGAAACCATTCCGGGTGCAAGCCAGCTGGTGGCCAATTTCAATGGCGAAGGTGAAGGTGGCGGCGGTCTTCTCGGTGGCCTGATGGCAAGCTTCGGTGGTGGCGTCATGGGGCTTGGTCAGCAACTGATGAGCCTTGGGCTTGGTATGGGGGAAATCAGTGCGCTTGCCAAAGAGACGCTTGCGATTGCGCGTGAATATGCTGGCGACGAGATCGTAGATCAGGTGGTGGCATCCGTGCCAGGCCTCAGCCAGTTCGTCTGACGTATCTCGATCATCCAGGATCTGCTGACGATATCGGATCCATGGCCGGTCCGGTATCGCGTGTATGATCGCAAATCAGTGACGTTGTCGCCTGACTGCGGCCGTCACACCGGCTGGATCCGCGTGGCGGAGCCTATATCGGATATAAAATGGCTGGGTTCTGCTTTGATCTCAAAAAGGTCGCGTGGCTGCAAGATATGCCAGTAACGTAGCCCGCCGGATTTCATCTGACGCGATTTGGAAAGCCGGGTTGTTGTGGCGATGCATCCGCCACAACAACACATCTTGTCGATGAGCCTCCATTATCACTGGTGGTGTGTGATCGATAGACCGGTTATGCACAAATATTCTACCGTGTTCCTGGGCGGCTCAATCGTCCACATGGATGCAACGTCAATCCCACTCAGGTGCGAGATGCGCCGGGTTGACGATACGTCCGTCCGGGCGCGTGAGCCCACCGATTTCCGCCATCTCGTCTTCATTGAGGATGAAATCGAAGATATCGAAATTCTCCGGGAGACGGCGTTCTGTTGCCGTCTTGGAAAGGGCTATGACGTCTTTTTGCTGTATCGCCCAGCGCAGGACGACCTGTGCTGCCGTTTTGCCGTGTCTGGCGCCAATCTCCTTGAGGACGTCGTCCAGCGGCACCTTGCCGTCTGCCATAAGATAGTAGGCGGTTATCGACATTGCCGTCTTGCGTGCTTCGTCAATGACCTTCGTCTGGTCGAGATAAGGATGGTACTCGACCTGGTTGGTGGCAATCGGTGCATCTGAAAGTCTGACAGCCTCTCGCATCAACGTGGTCGAGAAGTTGGAAACTCCGATATTTTTTACCTTTCCGGCCTGAATCAATGCATTCAGAGCGCCTATCCGATCGGCAAGCGGCATTTCGCTTTGCGGCCAGTGAAGCAGCAGCAGGTCGACATGGTCGGTTTTCAGCTTTGTGAGGCTTTCATCAACGGAGGTGATGAATTCTTCATGGCCGACGCGGTCGACCCAGACCTTCGTGGTCAAGAAGATGTCGGCGCGCGGGATGCCGGATTTGGCGAGGACTTCGCCGACCGCTCCTTCATTGCCGTAGATCTGTGCCGTATCGACATGCCGAAAACCGACTTTCAGTGCCTCTGGCAGGATGCGAAGCACGTCTGCGTCCGGCATCCGAAACGTACCAAAACCGAGGGCCGGAATATTGGCGCCATTTGCGCTGACAGAATGCATGAAAGAACTCCTTGGGATGCGTAAGAGCAGATAGGAAATACCACCTCTAAATGGGACTGATACGGTCCCGGTCAACCGGAAGTTCTGCTTATCCAGCGATTGGTGGATCAAGCCGGGCAAAGCCTTGCTGCCGCCGATATGGAAAATACGGGTAGGGTGGCGTGATCGAGCTTGCAGCATTAAGGCGTTCCACCTGCTCTTCAGTGAGCGACCATCCGACGGCGCCAAGATTTTGGCGCAATTGCTCTTCGTTGCGGGCGCCTATGATGACGGATGAGACGGTCGGGCGCTGTGTCAGCCAGTTGATTGCGACCTGCGGAACCGATCTTCCCGTCTCGTTCGCAATACCATGCAGCACATCGACGACCCGGTAGAACAGGTCGTCATCGACAGGTGGACCAAAAGACGCAGTTTCGTGCAGCCGGCTGCTTGCGGGAACTGGATGATGGCGGTCAATCTTGCCGGTCAACCGTCCCCAGCCAAGTGGGCTCCACACGAGAGCTCCAACACCCTGATCGTGGCCAAGTGGCATGAGTTCCCATTCATAGTCCCTTCCGACCAGCGAATAGTAAACCTGATTGGCCACATAGCGCGTAAGGCCATATCGATCGGCAGCCGCCAGGGATTTCATCAGTTGCCAGCCTGAGAAGTTTGAAACGCCAACATAGCGAAGCTTGCCGGCCTTCACAAGCAGGTCCATCGTTGAGACGACCTCCTCGACGGGCGTGGAGGCATCGTATGCGTGAAGCTGGAAAATATCGATGTAATCGGTTTTCAACCGCTTCAGGGCTGCATCGACAGATCTTGTCAGGCGCAATCGCGACGAGCCCCAATCGTTTGGCCCGTTGCCCATTGGCAGGCTGGCCTTGGTGGAAATCAGGACTGCGTCGCGCCGTCCCTGGGTTGCTTGGCCTAAGACTTCTTCGGATGCGCCGTTTGAATAGACGTCTGCGGTATCAAACAGATTGACACCATGTTCGAGGCAGATATCGACTAGCCGCCGGGCCTCCTCGCTCTGGGTCGATCCCCAGTGGCCAAAGAGCGGGCCCGATCCACCAAAAGTGCCGGTGCCGAAACTCAAGACCGACACTTTCAGGCCAGATTTTCCAAGGCTTCGATATTCCATGATCGTGATCCTTCTTGCTGGGCAGATCCTGATTGCGCCTGCCTGATGGGAAGCCGAACACATAGAACTATGCGGATATGTGATGTAGGGTGCGAATTGGAACATCATTTATGATACAGGTTCACAAATGAGACGTACTGACATCAACCGGTCGGCGGAGATGGAAGTCTTTGTCCATGTTGTGGAACGGGGCGGATTTTCCGCGGCTGCCCGCATGTTGGAGATGATGCCTTCGACAGTCAGCAAATTGATTGCGCGGCTGGAACGACGTCTTGGCGCCCGCCTCATCAATCGCTCGACGCGCCGATTTGTCCTGACGCCGGAAGGCGTTCAATTCTATGAACGATCAAGGACAATTCTCGCAGATATGGATGATGCTGAACGCGGTGCCGCAATCGCCGTAGAAGCCACCGGACTTCTGCGGGTAAACACCAGTGCGTCGTACGGAACGCACGTCCTGTCCCACATCCTTCCGGATTTTCTTCGACGGTACCCCGCGATTACTCTGGATATTGCCTATACGGACAATGTTGTCGACATTCTTCAGGAACGGGCCGATGTTGCCGTTCGTGCAGGTCCGCAACAAAGTTCGAGCCTCGTTGCCCGCAAGCTTGGCGATACTGCGATGGTGATTGTGGGATCACCGGACTATCTTCGTCGGTTCTCCACACCGTCTCACCCTTCGCAACTCGATCAGCACAACTGCCTGGGGCTGGGTTACCAGCGTGGTATGCGAGGTTGGCCCTTCAGGCTTAAAAATGAGATCGTTTCCGTTGTGCCCGCACAGCGGGTACGGGCGAGTGACGGAGAGGGATTGCGGCAATTGGTTGTCAACGGTTCGGGGCTGGCGAGATTTGCAGGTTTCACCGTTCGTGATGACATCGCAAGCGGGTGTCTCGTTCCCGTTCTCGAAGACTTCAATCCGGGTGACCGCGAAGCATTTCACGCCGTTCATGTCGGAAAAGGCGGACCCTTGCCCTCACGCGTGAGAGCATTTCTGGATTTTCTGGCCGAGCAAGGCCGCGTTTCGTGATCTTCTTTGCGCTCATTCGTGCCATGACGGATCTTCCGTTTGGGGGCATCCGGCGGGGACCCGTAACTCAATGCAAATGCGAATCATATGCATTGAGAATCGCTGCGGGTCCTGGCAGCAATTCTAAATGAAGCCTCCCTTATCATTTCATCGTCCTAACTGAGCCTCGATTTCGGGGGGCGGCTTTGAATTAATCAAGGTCTGCATAAGCGTCCGCCAGTCAGGAAAGACAAGATATGCAG
>JAEWDP010000175.1 GCA_023390055.1 Pseudomonadota bacterium
TACATTACGTCTTCAACAGACAATGCTGACAAGCTTGGTGAGGTTGTTCGAAACCACTGGTCGGTGAAAAGCATGCACTGTTGGATTGCGTCTTCAGGGATGATGAATGCCGGGTGCGCACCGATCATGCACCGGCCAATTTCACGACCATCAAGCACATGGCTCACAACCTGCTGCGACGCCATCCGGCCAAGCTATCGATGACGTCGAAAAGGCTCAGCGCCGGCTGGAACGAGGTTTTCCTCGTCAGTGTCATCAAGTGAGTTTCGCATTCACCCGATTCCCGTGCGTCAACGATCGGCTGGTCTTTTTCCCCCCCACCAAAAAGATATACACTTCGGCTTCGACTGTATGAGAGAGGGAATGCCGGACGCCCCGGCGCAGCACAGCTATCAGCAGATCTTAGATGCGGAATGAAAGTACCGGCATTATGGAGCAATGCCACAAACGCCTCTATAGAAAAATCCGCAATTATGTCGTACCCACCGCCAGAACGGGACCTCGTGATCCGAGAGTGGAAGCGGCTCGCTGCCGGACCAGATCAGAACGCCTTTCCACCAACCTGGCAGTCGAACCTGGACCGTATCTAGGCGGCTGGATTGTAACGCCGTATTCAGAAATCTACCTATGTGTTTAGCCTCTCGATCCACATTGAATAGTAGGTGCGTTCATGGCGAAGCCTTTGACTTAGACAGCCCCACCACTTATCTATCTGTTCAGGCAGGCTGACTTAAAGGTCGCTGTCATGTCAACCAAGGCCCAACAACAGCTTTGGTCTCGTACACCACGGTAATGGGCAAATCATCAAGGCCCGGCGAAAGCTGGGCCTTATGCTATAAAGGAAATAAACCTCCACCTTCGGTGGAGGACTGGACGTGTTCTACATCGTAGTGGAGAGACCTCCGGCTTGGACCGTTAGACGCCCGAGACGTTAAACGGAGGTTTGATGGAAGAACGATCGCAGTCGCATGCGACGTGGGAGTGCAAGTACCATGTTGTTTTTGCGAGTAAGTACCGAACGAAACGCCTTTACGGGGACGTTCGACGTGAATTGGGTGAGCTTTTGCATAGGCTTGCTCGGCAAAAGGAATGCGAGATCCACGAAGGGCACCTTATGCCCGACCACGTGCATATGTTGATATCGATCCCACCGAAATATTCGGTATCGCACATTGTGGGCTTTCTGAAGGGCAAGACCGCCCTTTACATTGCCAACAAACACGCCCGCAAACGCCGCTACAAAGGCTATCACTTTTGGGCGCGCGGGTACTTCGTCTCCACGGCTGGGCACGATGAGCAGGTCGTCAGACGTTATATCCGCAATCAGGAAAAGGCCGACAAAGCTTCCGACTTTGCCGACCTCTTTAATCGTAGCTACTAACCTATAGCCAAACCGCTTCTAGCGGTTCAAGCGCAGCGTTTCAAACCTCCACCTCTGGTGGAGGTCATGACTTTTGGTGTTCGTACCTTGTGGTAGAGACGCATCCGCGCAAAATAGCTTAGATTCCAGCGGGAGATCGACTTCTGATCGATCACCTTAGGGTGGCACGAGAGTACTTCCATCCGCACAGAGCAGCCGTCATCGAGAGGCACGAGACAGTAAACGGCAGCCTATTTGCGACTGTCTGCGGTTTCCACGAAGACTAGATTATCCATGCCACCGTAGCTTTTCGAGACGTGCGTTAGACTATTGCCCGAAATGCTGTCCTTAATCCCGCCGACGAGGGCCTTGGACATTTCATAACGGTCTGCGTCGAATGTCCGTTTAGTTCCGTGGTGATCGACGGTATGATGCAGCTCTCCGTGCTTTGTCCTCTCAGTGTAGATGTGGTTCGAAAAAACAACGACCACGCCTAAGTCGGTTCCATGCTCAATCCCCTTGCCGGGGATCGCCTGCAGAAAACGCGCTAAGGTTTGCCAGATCGTAGGCGACTTTGTCGACGGTGCTAGGGGAATGTTCGGTCGGGATGCTCACATAAGCGCTATAACTGCAACGGTTCCGTGTGCCAACTGGTAGCGTAGTCGATCGAGAGCTGCTCCATGGGTCACGGAGGGGCCTGGTGTAGGCTCTGATGCGGTCAGTTCGGCAATATTTTACGCGATAGGGAGGATCGTTCTTCAAGGGCTGATCACCGACTTGAATCTCGGAATGGACATGCATCCGACCAGCCCGTTTGAAGGCTTTACGTGATGGGCGCGTCCACAGTAAAGCTGTGATTGCACGAGGTATAACGGGGACAAGCGCGCTCAAAAATGCAAGCCTACCCTATCGCTGCAAAGTGAAATTGCCGGGCACGCGCAGGAACTCCGGACCTATCTTGCGGCAATTATCGACACCTAGCATCGCCATGTCCCTGTCGATCTCATCCGAGAGTTTATCCATCGCGTGTAAAACGCCGGCAGTTCCTTGGACTGCGGCTGCGAACAGCATTGGTCGGCCAACGAATACAAAGTGAGCTCCAAGTGCCAATGCTTTCAACACATCGGTGCCGCGCCGGATCCCGCTGTCAAGCATCACCGTCAGGTCATTTCCTACAGCATCGGCAATCTCGGGCAGTATCCGAATTGGCGCTATGGCTCCATCGAGCTGTCGTCCGCCATGGTTGGATACGATCACTCCGTCTACGCCATGCTCACGCGCCGTTATGGCATCTTGAGCTGACAAGATTCCCTTCAGAACCAAATTTCCCTTCCAACGATCACGCATGCGAGCGATATGGTCCCAGCTCAACTGATCACGCTTGCCGATGGCGCGAGTAAGATTGCGTGACAGGATAGGTGGGCCCCGAAATGCGTCCATATTCTCAAAATGTGGCATGCCGCGTTCGCGCAGGGTTCGCATGGCGGTGCCAACAAGCCATCTGGGATGGATAAGGCCCTGCCAAGCTAGTCTGGCCGACGGGCGCATGGGTGTGAAAAATCCGTTACGGACGTTGTTTTCTCGATTGGCCGGGACTGGAACGTCTACCGTCAGCACAAACGTCTTGAAACCTGCAGCAGCAACACGATCGATCATATTATCGATCCGGTCGGCTTCGCCCGGCAGATAAGCCTGAAACCAGTCCGACCCGGCTTCTGCAGCCACGCGTTCCAAAGGGGTCAGTGAGGTCGCACTGAGGATGGCAAGGCTACCATGGTTACGGGCAGCCTGCGCAAGAACGACATCACCGTCAAATGCCGCCAACGCGCTGAGCCCCATAGGCGCTATACCAAACGGATGGTCATAATCCTTGCCGAATAAACGAACGGATTGTGATCTTTGGCCAACGTTGCACAAACATTTTGGCACAAAGAATAATTCATCAAACGCGCGACGATTGTCTTGAAATGATGCACCAGTCTCACAGTAGCCTGCAATATAACCAAAGATGGGTCGTGGCAGGTGGGACCGTGCAGCCGCCTCAAAATCATCAAGGGCCAGGATCGGACGTAAGACACGGGGGAGCTGTTGTTCTTCCTGTATTACGACAGTCCGCATTGCGACGCCATCACGTGTCTCATGCGTAGGTTCAAGTGGCATGGCAACTATCCATCTCAGAGCAATCTGTCATGCTACTCAATGTCCAAATTGCCATGACGATACAAGTGATCGGGTGCTGTCAAGAAACAGACGATCCATGATAGATTTGGTAGTCGTCTGGCGCGACCATAAAGACAGAGACTTCGACTTCAATGGCTTGAGAGTATATAACGGGACACCCTAGCGCAGCATTGTTGTTAGCAGATCACAGTGTTTCAGGATGCCGGGTACGCGGCCACTTCCAATTCATTATTGCTCGAATTCCGCCAAAGCTCCTGTGGTAACGGCAGTAAGTTGTGGAAAACATGGAATGAAAATCAGGCTTTCGTTCCACCGACGGTTACCTGGTCCATCCTGAGATGGGGCTGACCGACGCCGACAGGCACCCATTGGCCGGCCTTGCCGCAATTGCCGATGCCCGTATCGAGCTTGGAGTCATTGCCTACCATGGAGACGCGCTTCATTGCGTCCGGGCCATTGCCTATCAGCATGGCGCCCTTGATGGCAGGACCGATCCTGCCGTTCTCGATCATGTAGGCCTCCGTGCAGCCGAACACAAATTTTCCGGACGTGATGTCCACCTGTCCGCCGCCGAATGAGACCGCATAGACGCCCTTCTTGACCGAGGCGATGATTTCTTCCGGACTTTTGTCGCCGCCCAGCATGTAAGTGTTGGTCATGCGGGGCATTGGGACGTGGGCATAGCCCTGGCGCCGGCCGTTACCAGTCGGCTGCATGCCCATGAGACGAGCGTTCTGGCGATCCTGCATATAGCCAACGAGCTTGCCGTTTTCGATCAGGACATTATAGCCCGACGGCGTGCCTTCATCATCAATGGTGATTGAGCCTCGACGATTGTCGATGGTTCCGTCATCAACGACGGTGACGCCAGGTGCGGCCACCATCTGGCCAAGCAGGCCGGCAAAGGCGGATGTCTTCTTGCGATTGAAATCGCCTTCCAGGCCATGGCCGACCGCTTCGTGCAGCATGACCCCCGGCCAACCGGATCCGAGAACGACATCCATCGTTCCTGCCGGAGCCTCGATTGCGGTGAGGTTGACGAATGCCTGACGAAGGGCCTCGTCGGCACCGGTCTTCCAGTTGCCGCTTGCCACAAAATCACCAAACCCCATGCGTCCACCCGTCCCAAAGGAGCCGGATTCCTGGCGGTCGCCATCGCCGACGACAACGGAGATATTCACGCGCGTCATGGGCCGGATGTCCTGGACGCGATGGCCGTCGGCTCTGATAATGTCGACGACCTGCCAGCTTGCAGACGCGGTGACAGTCACCTGACGAACCTTTGGATCCTTGTCGCGCAGGTAGGAATCGATTTCGGTGAGGAGCTTCACCTTGTCTTCAAAACTCGGCTGACCGATCGGGTTCTCGTCACCATAATATTTTTTGTTTGTTCGTTGCGGGGCGGCCGCATAGGAACCGGAATAGCCGGCTGTGACCGCACGCACGGCGTCAGAGGCACGCAAGAGGGCGCTTTGTGAAAGTTCGCCGGCATGAGCATAGCCGACAGCTTCTCCGGCGACCGCTCTTAAGCCAAAGCCCTGATCGGTATTGAAACTGCCACCTTTCAGTCGCCCATTGTCGAACGTCAGTGATTCTGCCTGGGCGTGCTCCACGAAGAGTTCACCGTCATCCGCAACCGACAGACTTTCGGATAAGATCTTCTGCAGTTTTGTCAAATCACAGTCGAAAAGGCTCAAAAGGTCGGTATTCATAGGGGAGGCTCCATGGCTCCCGATGATCAGGAGCGTTTGCGTCGATGTAGGTTTGGCAGCCGACTGACGCAAGGACCAAGCTCCCGCGTGCGATACTCAAGAACCAGGCCTCAAGGAAGGGCGTCGTAGCCGGAAGCAAAGCCTTCAAGTTCGATCGGAATGCCGACCCGATCCTGGTCGACGGATTCACGCAGTGCAAAGACGGCACTCTTGCCGGCGCGCAGGATGCGCATCAGTTCGTCATCGATTTCGACTTCGACGTAGCAGCCTTCCGAGAAACAACGGGTAAAATAGGCCCGCCCGATATTGGTGTTGTCGACATAGAGTTCCATGCCGTCCTTGAGTAACACGCCAAGTGGTGCGAGAATACGCAGGATCTTGGCCTTGCGGTCTGCGGTCTTGAGGACGACGACGGAAAGCCCGACTTCCGGCCGGTCTTCTGCGATGACGTTTTGCATCAGGGCACATTGCTCAGTCGATGCGCCCGCTGGACGGTCGCAGATGATCGACCACGCTCCATGGTTGGAGCGGACCGTGCCGGGCTGTTGCTGGCGTGCCGTTGGCGCCCGTTCCTGGGACGGAGTTTCGCTTTCGGTCTGGGGCGCTGGCGTCAGCTCTTGAGCTTGCGCGACAAGCGGCGAGCCGGCAATTGCAGCGGCGAGACAGGTGGCGATGATCGAAGAACGACCCATGGAAACCTCTGGATGGCGAATCGGTGCGGCTATTCTTGGCGATGATGGAGTAAAATGAAAAGCCCCGACCTCTTCTCAATCGAGTGAGGCGAAAATGGGACACCAAGACAAGGAGAGCATAATGGCATACCCGTCAATATGGCGTAAAAGTCGTTGTCGTGGCGGCATTTGACGAAGCGCAAAAATGCCGCACGAGGTTTTCCCGCCAGATATTGCGGCGGCCGTCAAACTGTGATTGAAGCAGACCGTATAGCCTGGATTCTGCGTTTGAGGTTGATCCAGATCAAACGCCTGAGGAGAAATGTTGTGATGAACAGAGCTTTTGCGGTGATGACTGCGCTCATCTGTCTGCTCTTTGCTTCTGCCGGTTTTGCCGATCAGCCGATGCCCTGGCAGATAGACCTGCAGGCGCCGGTTACGCCTATCATGCACGAGATCAAGTGGTTCAATAATTATACCCTTTGGTTCATCGTGCCGATCACTGTTCTGGTCCTTATCCTGTTGATCGTCGTGATCTTCAAGTTTCGCGCCAGTGCCAACCCGGTGCCCTCGCGCACCAGCCACAATACGTTGATCGAGATCATCTGGACGATTGGACCGGTTCTTATTCTGTTCTTCATCGCCATTCCCTCTTTCAATATGCTCAGCGCGCAGCTGACCATTCCGGAAAATCCGGATCTGACGGTCAAGGCGACCGCGACCCAGTGGCTTTGGAACTACGAGTATGAGGGCAGCGAAGAGCCGCTGGCGTTCGATTCCTATATGCTGCGAGAGGGCGAGCGGGCCGATATCGGCAAGGAAGATCTGGCAGTTTATCCACGGCTTCTGGCTGTCGACAACGAAATGGTCGTTCCGATCAACAAGGTAGTGCGCCTGCTCGTGACCGCTGCGCCCACCGACGTAATCCATGCCTTTGCATTGCCGGCCTTCGGCCTCAAGATAGATGCCGTGCCGGGACGCCTTAACGAGACCTGGTTCAAGGCGGAAAAGGAAGGCCTCTATTATGGCCAGTGCTCGGAACTTTGCGGCAAGGACCATGCCTTCATGCCGATCGCGATACGCGTCGTATCTGAAGAACAGTACAATACGTGGTATGCCGCGGCTCAGGATGACCTGTCCGGTGCCAATAGCGCACTCATGGCTGCCGCAGCACAACCGGCAGACGCCCTGCGTGTTGCTGCAACCGAATCCAAGTAACGAGGAGTGAGGACAATGGCTGGACCTACCGCTCACGACGATAACACACTTGCCCGTACGGCCTCGCATGACGACGCACACGGCCATGGGCACAAGCCTGCATTCTTCACCCGTTGGTTCCTGTCGACCAACCACAAGGACATTGGTACCCTTTATCTTGGGTTTGCAATCATTGCGGGCATCATCGGTGGCCTGCTGTCGGTCGCAATGCGCATGGAATTGCAGGAGCCCGGCATCCAGATCTTCCACGGTCTGGCTGCTATGGTTTACGGCTTTGAAGGCGAAGCTGCCATTGATGGCGGCAAGCATATGTACAACGTCTTCACGACCGCGCACGCGCTTGTCATGATCTTCTTCGTGGTCATGCCGGCACTGATTGGTGGATTTGCCAACTGGATGATCCCGATCATGATCGGTGCTCCGGACATGGCCTTTCCGCGCCTGAACAACATTTCGTTCTGGCTGCTTCCGCCAGCATTCGTGCTGTTGATGATCTCGCTCTTCGTTGAAGGGCCGGCTGGTGCTTATGGTCCGGGCGGTGGCTGGACAATGTATCCACCATTATCCTCATCGGTCGGTCATCCCGGTCCTTCCATTGATCTGGCTATCTTTGCGCTTCACGTATCCGGCGCGTCGTCGATCCTTGGTGCGATCAACTTCATCACGACGATCCTCAACATGCGTGCACCGGGGATGACGCTGCATAAGATGCCGCTGTTTGCCTGGTCCGTGCTCGTGACCGCCTTCCTTCTGTTGCTCTCGCTTCCAGTGCTTGCTGGTGCGATCACCATGGTCCTCACCGATCGTAACTTCGGTACGACTTTCTTTGCTCCCGAAGGTGGTGGCGATCCGATCCTCTATCAGCACTTGTTCTGGTTCTTCGGCCACCCTGAAGTCTACATCATGATCTTGCCGGGCTTCGGTATCGTCAGCCACATCATCTCGACCTTCTCGCGCAAGCCGATCTTCGGTTATCTCGGGATGGCCTATGCCATGGTCGCGATCGGGGCAGTCGGGTTCATCGTTTGGGCCCACCACATGTACACGGTCGGCCTGTCCCTGAGCTCCCAGCGCTACTTCGTGTTCGCGACGATGGTGATTGCGGTCCCGACTGGCATCAAGATCTTCTCGTGGATTGCCACGATGTGGGGCGGATCGCTGACGTTCAAGCCGGCGCTGACGTGGGCGATCGGTTTCATCCTCCTGTTCACGATCGGCGGCGTGACGGGTGTTCAGCTTGCTAATGCCGGCCTCGACCGTTCATTGCATGACACCTATTACGTGGTTGCCCACTTCCACTACGTCCTGTCGCTTGGCGCCGTATTCGCAATCTTCGCAGCCTGGTACTACTGGTTCCCGAAGATGAGCGGCTACATGTATTCCGAAAAGCTTGCCAACCTGCATTTCTGGGTCATGTTCATCGGTGTGAACCTTGTGTTCTTCCCGCAGCACTTCCTTGGTCTTGCGGGCATGCCACGTCGCTATATCGACTATCCGGACGCTTATGCCGGCTGGAACTATGTCTCGTCGATCGGCTCCTACATCTCGTTCTTTGGTGTGATCATCTTCCTGTTCACAGTATGGGATGCATTTGCCAAGAAGCGCGTTGCTGGTGACAATCCCTGGGGCGAGGGCGCAACAACGCTGGAATGGCAGTTGTCGTCACCGCCGCCATTCCACCAGTGGGAACAGCTCCCGAAGATCCGCTGATCCGGATCACATCTATCAGGGCACCGCTTCAAGCGGTGCCCTGGCAATGAGGAACAGGACCAGGAAATGACGGTAATCGACAATCACGATGCAGTAGGCGCAGAGGGCAGTATCCGCCTCTCGGAAGCCAATGCACGGGATTATTTCGAGCTCTTGAAACCGCGTGTGATGTCGCTAGTCGTCTTCACCGCACTTGTGGGCCTCGTGGTCGCACCCGGTGGTATTCACCCGGTGATGGCAGTCATTGCCATTCTCTGCATCGCCGTCGGCGCCGGCGCTTCCGGTGCACTTAACATGTGGTACGATGCCGATATCGACGCAGTGATGTCGCGTACGGCCAGGCGGCCGGTACCATCCGGACGGATCGAAGGTCGTGAGGCTCTTGCCTTCGGCCTTACGCTGTCTGTGTTCTCCGTTTCCATTCTCGGCCTTGCAATCAACTGGACGGCTGCCTTCCTTTTGGCCTTTACGATTTTCTTCTATGCCGTCGTCTACACGATCTGGCTGAAGCGCTCGACGCCACAGAACATCGTCATCGGCGGCGCATCTGGAGCATTCCCGCCAATGATCGGCTGGGCTTGCGTTACCGGTGGTATATCGCTCGACAGCATTGTCCTCTTCCTCATCATCTTCCTGTGGACGCCCGCTCATTTCTGGGCGCTGGCGCTGTTTAAGATGCGTGATTACGGCGCCGTCGGTATTCCGATGATGCCCAATGTCGTCGGTGAACGTTCAACCAAGAACCAGATTGTCGTCTATGCGGTGCTGACGGCACTGATTGCCGTCGCGCCGACCTTCACCGGACTGGCTGGTATCGGTTATGGGCTGTTTGCCACCGTCCTGGGCGCAATCTTTATCTACTGTTCCATCGCCGTATGGCGAATGCCCGATGGCGACCAGAAGATGCTGGCTGCGAAGAAGATGTTTGCCTACTCGGTATTCTATCTCTTCGCAATCTTTTCAGCCCTGCTTGCCGATCACTTCGCCACAGGGTTTGCCAGCTTCATGGGGGGCCTGTTGTGATTGAAACCGTCAAGCTCAACGACGCTCAGAAGAAGTCTCGCCGCAATCGTAATATTGCCCTGGGGCTTGTGCTGGCAGGTCTTGTTGGTCTCTTCTATGTCATTACGCTCGTCAAAATCGGCGGCATGGGTGGTTAAGGAGGGCATTTGATTGACCGAATTGCAAAAGACCGCGAAAGGCGGACGCGTCGGAAACAGTACGATCCTGGCCATGTGCTTCGTCTTTGTAGGCGGAATGGTGGGGATGGCTTATGCGGCGGTGCCGCTATACCAACTGTTTTGTCAGGTAACCGGCTATAACGGCACGACGCAGCGCGCAACCGAGCAGTATTCCGATATCATCCTCGATAAGACGATGCCGGTGACCTTCGACGCCAATACTTCGAGTGATCTTAACTGGGAGTTCAGCCCGGCCAAGGGAATAGAGCCGAAGATCGGTGAGACCGTGCAGGTGGCATTTACGGCCACGAACAGGTCGCCCACGCCAACCACCGGCACGGCAGTCTTCAACGTGACACCGATGGCAGCCGGTGCCTATTTCAACAAGGTCGAGTGCTTCTGCTTTACCGAGACAACACTTCAGCCAGGCGAAACGCTGGAAATGCCCGTGGTCTTCTTTATCGATCCGGATATTACCAAGGCTGAAGAAACGAAGAATATCAAGACGATCACGCTGTCTTATACTTTCTATCCGTCGCAATCATCCAAGCCGGTTGCAGCGGTTCAGGAAAAGGGTAAGCCTGCCAATGGGCAACTTTGACAAGATTCGCCGGTTTTCCGGCGAGCATGAATTGATCCGGGGATTCTGACATGGCCGATGTGCATCAGAAAAATCACGACTACCACATTATCGACCCAAGCCCGTGGCCGCTCATTGCGTCCATAGGTGCCTTTGTCATTACCTTCGGTGGTGTCGGTTATATGCGCTTTCTCAGTGGAAGCGAATTCAACCTGCTCGGTGTCAACTGGGCGACTCCATGGCTCTTCTTCATCGGGCTGGCGATCATCCTCTACACGATGTTCGGCTGGTGGAGTGACACGATCAAGGAAGGCGACGAAGGCTCGCATACGCGCGTTGTTTCGCTGCATCTGCGCTATGGCATGATCATGTTTATTGCCTCCGAGGTGATGTTCTTTGTTGCGTGGTTCTGGGCATTCTTCGACGCCAGCCTGTTCCCCAATGAGGCAATCCAGGCATCGCGCGCCGAGTTTACGGGTGGTCAGTGGCCACCGGCCGGTGTCGAAGTTCTCGACCCCTGGCATCTGCCTCTCTACAACACCGTCATTTTGCTGTTGTCGGGTACCTGTGTGACCTGGGCTCATCATGCGCTGCTGCACAATGACCGCAAGGGACTTGTGAGCGGCCTGGCCCTCACCGTTGCCCTCGGTGTTCTGTTCAGCTTTGTGCAGGCTTATGAATACGCCACCGCGCCATTCGAGTTCTCGAATTCGATCTATGGAGCAACTTTCTTCATGGCGACCGGTTTCCACGGTTTCCATGTTTTGATTGGGACGATCTTCCTCTTTGTATGCCTCGTCCGCGCGATGAGGGGAGGCTTCACGCCACAGCAGCATTTTGGTTTTGAAGCTGCTGCCTGGTACTGGCATTTCGTCGACGTGGTCTGGCTCTTCCTGTTTTTCTCGATCTATGTCTGGGGTGGCTTTGGCGCACCTCTTGCACACTGATTGCTGCAGGCATCGGAATTTGGACAGGGAAGGGCGGCTTAAAGCCGCCCTTCTGCATTAGGGCACGGATGGAGTATTGATGAGACAGGGCACGGAAATTTCACCGGGGCCAAATGGCGGCTCCAGCGAAAGCCGGACAAAGACAGTCTTGACGATCATCGCGGTGATCGCCGCATTGGCCGTGCTGTTAAGCCTTGGGACGTGGCAGGTTCAACGCCTTGCCTGGAAGGAAAAGCTGCTGTCCGATATCGCCGAGCGGCACAATGCTGCGCCCGTTGAGGCAAGTGATATCGCGAAGATGGTGGCCGCCGGTGAGGATATCGAATACCGGACGATGACAGTCACAGGTATCTTCGACCATGCGCGTGAACGCCATTTCTTCGCTACCCATGATGGTAAATCCGGGTTTTACATCTATACGCCATTGACCTTGGATGATGGTCAAATGCTGTTCGTCAATCGGGGCTTTGTACCCTACGACCTGAAGGATCCCCAGACCCGCAAGGATGGCGAGGTCGAAGGCAGGGTCAGCCTCACAGGGTATGCCCGCAGCGAACTGGTTGAAAAGCCGTCAGCGATCGTGCCGGACAATGATATCGACAAGAACATCTTCTACTGGAAAGATCTGTCCGCCATGACCTCGTCCACCGGACTGTCCGCCGACATCGTGCTTCCATTTTTCATGGATGTGGATGCGTCAACGGTCAATCCCGGTGGCTGGCCACAAGGAGGCGTAACGCAGTTCACGCTGCCGAACAATCATCTGCAATATGCGCTTACCTGGTATGGTCTGGCGGCGGCGCTGGTCGCCGTTGTCGTGGCTGCTCTATGGCGCAAGCGCCGCTCTCATCCAGAGAACTGAAACTTTTCCTTGGCGGGCGCTTCTCCGCTCGCCTATATGAACGTCACCGACCTGTCCTGAATTGCGAAAGGCCATGAACATCCATATTGACCAGTCATCAACAAGACCGCCCCTGACCATCAGGCTTTGCGGTCCGCGGGGATTTTGTGCAGGTGTCGATCGGGCGATCCAGATCGTGGTCCTTGCGCTCAAGGCCTATGGTGCCCCGGTTTATGTCCGTCACGAGATCGTCCACAACCGGTATGTCGTGGAAGGCCTGGAAGCCAAGGGTGCAGTCTTCGTGGAAGAGCTGGACGAGATCCCTTTCGAGCATCGCAATCAGCCGGTGGTATTCTCGGCCCATGGTGTCCCCAAATCCGTGCCTGAGGATGCCGATGCGCGCAACCTTTTCTATCTGGATGCAACCTGCCCGCTGGTTTCGAAAGTGCACAAGCAGGCAATGCGCCATCAGCGCCTCGGCCGCCACGTCATCCTGATTGGTCACGCGGGGCATCCGGAGGTTATTGGAACGATGGGCCAATTGCCGCCCGGAAGCGTTTCACTGGTCGAGACGGTCGAAGATGCTGAAACCTATGTCCCTGCAGATCCGGACAATCTTGGTTTCGTGACCCAGACGACCCTTTCTGTCGATGATACGGCCCATGTGATTGCCAGGTTGCGGGAACGCTTTCCTGCCTTGCAGGCGCCAGCGGCCGATTCCATCTGCTATGCCACCACCAACCGTCAGGATGCGGTCAAGGAAGCCGCACCCGGCTGTGATCTCTTCGTCGTGGTCGGTGCTCCGAATTCTTCAAATTCGAAGAGACTGGTAGAGGTTGCACTAAAAGCTGGAGCCAAGCGCTCGCTGCTTGTTCAGCGGGCCAGCGAACTTGACTGGAGCGCGATTGGCGAGATCTCGACACTTGGAATTTCGGCCGGTGCCTCGGCGCCCGAGGTAATCGTCGAGGAGATCATAGAGGCTTTTCGCAGCCGTTATGACGCAACCGTGGAACTGGCCATTACGACAGAAGAAACGGAAACCTTCCTTGTCAACCGGGAGCTTCGTGGTGTGAAACTGACACGCGAGGACATGGCGTTTGTAAACGGATGATGCCCATCCAGGGTAGGGCCACTCCTCAGCCGTCGACGACGCTGAGCGCACATCTGCCCGCAATTTCGATTTTGATCACGAGAGGCTGACTTGGCCGTTTATACCGATATCTCAGAAGATGACCTCAAAGACTTCCTTGCCCAGTATGATGTTGGTGAACTGACCTCCTATAAGGGGATTGCAGAAGGCGTCGAGAATTCGAACTTCCTCCTGCATACAAACCGGGAACCTCTGATCCTGACACTCTATGAAAAGCGTGTGGATAAGGCTGACCTGCCATTCTTTCTCGGCCTCATGCAGCATCTTGCTGATCGTGGTCTGTCTTGTCCCCTGCCACTTCCCCGTCGTGACGGGCAGTTGCTGGGAGAGCTTTCTGATCGGCCGGCAGCACTGATTTCCTTCCTTGAAGGCATGTGGCTTCGCAAGCCGGAAGCCCGCCATTGCCGTGAAGTCGGCGAGGCTCTCGCTCAGATGCATCTGTCGGGCCAGGATTTTTCGCTAAGCCGGCCCAATGCGCTGTCGTTGCCTGGCTGGAAGACGCTTTGGGAGAAATCGGAGGATCGGGCCGACGAGGTCGAGGCCGGATTGCACGACGAGATTGCTGCAGAACTTTCAACACTTGAAGATGAATGGCCGGTTGACCTGCCGACCGGTGTCATTCATGCAGATCTTTTCCAGGACAATGTTTTCTTTCTTGGTGATCGGCTGTCCGGCCTGATCGACTTCTATTTCGCCTGCAACGACATGCTCGCCTATGATGTTGCAATCTGCCTCAATGCCTGGTGCTTCGAAAAGGATGGTTCCTTCAATCTGACGAAGGGAATGGCGCTACTTGGGGGGTATGACAGCGTTCGGCGGCTCTCAACGGAAGAGAAGTCGGCTCTGCCCGTTCTTTGCCGTGGTTCCGCACTACGCTTCTTTCTTACCCGCCTTTACGACTGGCTGACGACGCCTGAGGGCGCACTTGTCGTCAAGAAGGATCCGCGAGAATACCTGCAGAAACTGCGCTTTCACCGGATGGTTGCCTCAAGCGCGGAATATGGCCTGATCTCGGAGGCGAAGCCGTGAAGCACGTCGATATTTTCACGGACGGCGCATGTTCGGGCAATCCCGGTCCTGGTGGCTGGGGTGCCGTCCTTCGCTACGGAGAGACAGAAAAGGAGATGTCGGGTGGCGAAGCGGAGACAACGAATAATCGGATGGAGTTGATGGCCGCCATCAGGGCGCTGAATGCCTTGAAAGTGCCCTGCGAGGTCGACCTCTACACCGATAGTGCCTATGTCAAGGACGGTATTTCCAAGTGGATCTTTGGCTGGAAGAAAAACGGATGGAAAACGGCCGGCAAGAAACCGGTCAAGAATGCGGAGCTTTGGCAGCAGCTTGAAGAGGCACGCGACAAGCACAAGGTGACGTTGCATTGGGTCAAGGGACATGCCGGGCATCCGGAAAACGAACGAGCCGATGAACTGGCACGTCTTGGCATGGCCCCTTTCAAGAATCGTTGATGCGACGTCTTTTTTGGCTGCCCGGCAACTTGTGAAAAGACTCGTGGTCGTTAATGTCCAAAACGACGATACCGTCGGGAGACGAAAGAATGATCCTTCACTGTGTATTCATGAGGTTCAAGGCGGCTGTTCAGTCGGGAGAAAAACAGGCAGTCTATGATGCGATCTCGGCATTGAAGAGCGCCACCCCGGGGATACTCGACATCAAGTTCGGGGCCAATGTCTCGCCGGAAGGGCTGAATGGCGGTTTTCGTGATGGCTTCATGGTCAGCTTTGAAAACGCGGAGGCACGAGACGCCTATCTGGTGCATCCAGACCACGTCACGGTTGGCGACAGGATCGTGGATCTGACCGATGGTGGCCTGTCGGGGCTGATGGTTTTCGACATGGACGTGTGATGGGTACTACTTCGGGCGGGATCAGAGGTGAAGCCTTCATCATGTTTCGTATCAAACGCTGTTTCCACAGAAGTCAGCGCATCGACACACGTGTTTCTTATCGGGGCAGAACATTGCAAATGTCATTTTGCTCTGATTATCTTTCGTACCTTTTGAGAGACTTCGTTGAGCGTCACCATGATGCGGTTCACTTGCGATAGTGTGGTTGTCAACTGTGGAGCGTATCTGACGGAATGGCTCTCATTGTTCGTGGACAGCGTCGTCAGATGTGCTGTCGTACGTTTCCGCAAAACGAGGCCAGCCTCAATTGCTAACCGGGCCTGTTCGCCGACATCGTGCTGAATGCTGCGGATGAACGTTTGATCGAAGCCTGTGGTGAGAAGGAGCGCATTCAGGTAGAGCTCGATGGCGTGTAGAGCCAGAAGACGTCGTGGCAGATGGTTGGAGTTTGGTAGACATTCTCCAAGTTTTGCGGCTGCGTCCTTGTACTGTGACGCCAGTGCCAGAATTTCGCTGACGTTTACTCCCTTGGAATGTGCAAGGCCACCGTATGATCTCGCCGGGACCGACGCGGCGATGTGAAGAAGATCCCTCAGCATTCTCCGTAATTCTGCCCACGGGGTGTCTTCGCGCTTCAGTCCCGGATCATGCATGACGATCAGGCAATGAAGCTTTGCCGTCACTTCAATCAGGGAGAAAGGTTGCGTGAGACCCATCACGCGGCCGGATATTCCCGCCTGTTCTTCGAGATCCCGATCCATGGCAGCAGCCTTGCTGTATGCCAATCGCTCGCCGGCTTTCATCCACCGACGCCGACGTCGGCGCAGTTCGGTTCGCACCTGGTTTGGTTGTCCTGGATCCATTTGCGGGGACAACCTTTTGATGTCGGCAAAAGATT
This sequence comes from Pseudomonadota bacterium, assembly GCA_023390055.1. Taxonomy (GTDB): domain Bacteria; phylum Pseudomonadota; class Alphaproteobacteria; order Rhizobiales; family Rhizobiaceae; genus Neorhizobium. The sequence goes on from JAEWDP010000175.1 coordinate 16,314, forward strand.
GAATAAGGACCGGCGCATCCCTTCCGGCGATCTGCAATTTCATGACCGGAAGCTGACCTGTCTCTTCCAGCATTTCCGCTTCAAGCCTTTGTTTGAAGCGCCTTGCCTGCGCCCACTGCTGGTGGAGCGCGTGCCATTGCGGCCACATTTCTTTAACTGCGGTCGGACCGTACTTTTTCTCTCGCCCGTCGGGTTCAGCGATACGTGCACTTAAAAGGCGTGCAGCGACGGGAAGAAGGTTTCGACGGTCGATGACGTGCGGTAGGTTCTCTGTTCTTCCAATTTCCGACTTGTTTTTTCTACGGGTGATTGCAGGCAAAGTTCTGCTATTCTCAGAATCAGCCATGATCCAAGCTCCTGTAAGCTAGATTGTGGTTAGGCTGGCCTCGCGTGGTACGAACACGTGGGCCAGTCGATTGCAGCTTTGGAGGGTATCGCCGTTAATGGGATTGAGCAAGTCAAATCACAACACAGTTGTGAAATGAACGGTATTCAGTGCAAACTTGCTCGTGTTGCTTTGGGCTGGGGCGTGCGTGACTTGGCTGAAGAGGCGAATGTCTCGACTCAGACGATAAGCCGATTGGAACGGGGCGAGCAACTGCGGGTGCGCACCACCGATGGCATCCGTAAGGTGTTTGAAGAAGCCGGGATAGAGTTCATAGTTGAAGGTAGTATTGGCTTCGGGATAATGATCAAGAAGCCCTATGCGCCTTTGGCCGACATTTAAATATTAGAGCAATACGCATATGGGCATGAGAAGTTTCGTGGCCGGTTGAAGGGCACGAAACTTGATCAAGCTATTGCCGCGATTAGTCTCTCACAGCTGTTCGATCATTGCGGCCGCGCTGGAAACAGTCGCCTGACCGGGTGTCTCCTCTATGTTCAGGGAGACCACCACACCATCATCCACAAGCATCGAGTATCGTTTCGAGCGCAAGCCGAGACCGCCTGCGGACAAATCGACCTCCAGACCGAGCGATTTGGTGAAAGCGCCATTCCAGTCCGCGAGGAACTTGATTTTCCCCATGCCACCCGATGATTGTGCCCAGGCCCCCATCACATGCCAGTCATTGACGGCAATCACAGCAATATCATCGATGCCGCGCGAAAGGATCGTGTCCCGATTGTCGAGGTAGCCTGGCAGATGATTGAGAGAGCAGGTTGGGGTAAAGGCGCCGGGAACGGCGAACAGGACAACGCGCTTGCCCTTGAAGATATCATCGATGGTGACCTCTACCGGTCCGTCGGCAGTCTTCATCTTGAAGGTGGCAGCCGGTAATCTGTCGCCGATCGCGATCGTCATTCAGTCGTTCCTTATGGCCAGAGGTGATTGTCTTGCCCCGCAATATAAGTTGCAGTCAGTCGAAGGCAAGCGAGGTTTCCATTGCACGGTCATCTGCAAGGACCAGTATTCCCCACCGCTTGCCGCTGATCTCGTAATCCTTGGGCAGTTTCTCGATGGGGATCTCCAGCGAATAGCGGTTGTCGTCATGCCTGCCGTTCCTGCTATCGAGGAAAACATGGCCCTCCGGACCGGTCACGATGACCTGCGGTTCAGACTCAGACATGTCGGGAAGGCGCAGTGTAAGTCGAAGAAGATTGTTGCCGACTAGTGCATAATGGGTGACGGCAAATTCTTCGGAAGGCTGTTCTGGCAGCTTCGTTTCGGCCCTGGCAAGTGCCATTGCCTCCTCGGTAGAGATCCCGTTGCCCTTGTCGAGCTCGAGACTGAACTCGGCCTGGAAGGGAATGCAGATGTTTTGACAAAGGCCGACAAAGGCAGAAATGCCAATCTCAGCCGAGGCGGCAAGATCGGCAGCCGACAACTCGAATGGAAATGTCACGGGATGATCGTAACCGATGTCCTTCAGTTCGCCATTGTCGATGCGCTTCGGGATAGGATAGGCAAAACGGGTGAGGGCTATGCCCTTTTCGTCATCCACGGTCAGTTGCGGCGGAATACCGGCATCACCCGGCTCTCGCCAGTATGTCATCCAGCCCGGCTTGGGTTCAATCTGCAACGCGCCTTTGACAGTCCCATCACTTGAAGGCGGCAAGGCGATCAGACGCATCCGACCGCCTTCATTGTCAGCCCAGGACGTGGTTTCTGACAGGGCCGCGGGGGCTGCGCAAATCATCATGCTGGTTGCCAAAAGGACCGTTCTGGCGCGGCGGCGTGTAAGGATCTGTCTGATACAAAATGCTCTCATGGTGGCAATGCTTTAACCGAACTGATTGCGGCTCGCCAGCCGCCACATCCACGTTGATGATCATTTTCGGTTGATTGCTGGTGGGCGCTGCCCCATCTTGGAAGGAGGGGTAGCTGCTTTCCATCGGGAAGGCCGTAACGCTCGAAGGGAGATGTGGATGGTCGTATCTAGTTTTCAAGATACCCGTGAACGAGGCTTTCTCGACGGCCAGTTCCTGATCGCCATGCCGGGATTGCAGGACGGGAACTTCGTCAGGTCCGTCATCTATATCTGTGCCCATTCTCCAGCCGGTGCCATGGGCTTCATCATCAATCGCGCCCAACCGATCTCGTTTGTCGACCTTCTCTTGCATCTCGACATGGCGGATAGCGGTCAGACGTCTCTCTTGCCTGAGGGCGTGTCGACCCTACCCGTTCTGGCAGGCGGCCCGGTCGAGACGGGTCGCGGGTTCGTTCTCCACTCCGACGACTACACCAGCGAATCAAGTATCCCCGTAAACGATGAGGTGTCGCTGACCGCCACCCTGGATATCATCCGCGCAATCAGCGAGGGCCGTGGACCCAAACAGGCAACGATGCTGCTGGGCTATGCTGGATGGGGGCCGGGACAGCTCGAACTGGAGCTTGCCAACAATGGCTGGCTCAACTGTCCTGCCACCGATGAACTGATCTTCGACCGGCTGCTGGACAGCAAATATGAGCGCGCCCTAGCCACGATGGGTATCGCACCTGAGGCCCTGTCGAGCGATGCAGGGCACGCCTGAAGCGCGCGACTTGCGGAGATCCGCGAGCCGCGCCGGCTACTGCCGATTTGTAACCGCCTACGCGCAGTGGACTCTCAGCCTCAGGCCCGCTTTGTAAGCGGGAAGCGTTCTTTGAGGAGCCGCAAACTGGCTTCGCTGTCAGTGGGGGGGCCAAATAGGAAGCTCTGCCCGAAATGGCAGCCCATCTTGGCAAGTTCCGCGACATCCTCGTCGGTTTCTATGCCTTCTGCGACAACCTGCATGTCCAGGGCCCTTGCCATTGCGATCACCGATCGCAACAGGACAGCGCGCTTTTCGCGTACATCGTGAACGAGCGCCTTGTCGAGCTTGATGGTATCGAAGGGGAACTGCGTCAGGTAGGCCAGTGAGGAATAACCGGTCCCGAAATCATCAAGAGCAAGGCCGACGCCAACTTCCTGCAATTTTGTCAGGACAAGCCGTGCCTGTTCCGGATTCTCCATCATGATCGATTCCGTCAGTTCAAGCTTGAGCTGACGGGGGTTACATTCACTCTTGGCCAGAAGTGTACGCACGTCATTGTAGAGGGTGGTGTTGAGGATCTGGGCACTCGACAAGTTGACGGATACGAAGATTGGTAACTCTCCGGTATGGCGTTGCCAGCCGATCAGGTCTGATGCGGCCTGTTCGAGAGCGAACATGCCAAGCTGCGAAATCAGCTCAGAGGCTTCTGCCACGGGGATGAACTCGGACGGCGGAACCGTGCCACGACGTGGGTGGTTCCAGCGCATCAGAGCCTCGAAGCCGGCGATTTCGCCGTCGCTCAGCCTGATGATCGGCTGGTAGGCGAGGAACAGTTGCTTGCGGTCGAGGGCGCGGCGTAGATCTGTTTCCAGTTGCAGGCGATCAGTCCCTGAGGAACGAAAGATCGGGCGGAATGGTTCGACGCGATTGCCGCCGCCGCGCTTGGCCCGGTACATTGCAAGTTCTGCATCATTGAGGAACTCGGATGCACTACCTTGCTGATCGACATAGGAGGAAAGCCCGATCGATGCGGTCAGGTTGATCTCTCGACCGGAAAAATTAATGGGAACCATGATCGCCTTGGAGATCGCATCTGCAAAGTCTGCTACCTTTGCGGGGTCCTGTTCAGATACGAGGATCAGGCCGAACTGGTCACCGGCAAGCCGTGCCAAAGTGTCTTGCGGGCGCAACAGACGGCGAAGACGACGTGTCAGGGCGATCAGGATGTTGTCGCCTGCAGCAATCCCGTGAGCATCGTTAACCTGTTTGTAGCGATCGATATCGATCGCCATGACAGTCGGGCGGACATTGTTGCTGCTGGCGGCCAGTGTCAGCACGGACTGCAGACGGTCGAGAAAGACCTGACGGTTTGGAAGACCCGTCAAATTATCGTGCATCGCATCCTGCAGCAATCGCTCCACGGAGTTCTTCTGCTCGGTGATGTCGACGATTATTCCGACACAGCGGATGATTTCGCCGTTGGAACCAAGTACTGGCCGTGCACGGATCTGCAGCCAGTGGAAATGGCCGTCCTCGGCCCGGATACGGAATTCATGGCTGAGACGTCCACGTCGGTGCTCCAAAAGTACATCCAGTGTCGCCTTGAAGCGATCGCGATCATCCGGATGCAGGCGCGGCAGCCAGTTGCGGACTGGACCATGCATTGTGCCGAGGGAAAGCCCGAGCTTGGTCGATATGTCGGGTGTTGTGACGACGCGATCACGGGCGACGTCCCAATCCCAGACAGTATCGCCGGAACCTGTCAATGCAAGCGACTGCCGCTCGAGATCTGAAAACAGGCCCTGCTGGTACGCGCCACCAGCAAATGCGTGTTGCATCACCGTGAAGCCGATAAGCAGAACGATCAGCACCAGTCCCCCACCGAGCGCAGGCTGGATGATGTCGTTGTTGAGTTGTCCAGTGACGGTCAACCAGCTTCCAAACAGCCATACGAGTATCAGCGACCAGCTCGGGACCAAGAGGATTGCCCGGTCATAGCGGTTCAGTCCGAGATAGATGATCAGAAGAATGCCTGCCGTCGCCGTCAGCGCAAAGGACAGACGGGCGATGCCGGAGGCGATCGAGGGGTCGTAGATCGCCACGCCGAAGAGCAGGACGAGGCAGAAGACCCAGGCGAGCGTCACATGGCCGAGATGGACGTGCCAGCGATTGAGATTGAGATAGGTAAAGAGGAAAATGACCAGACTGGAGGCAAGCGCGACTTCGGCACAGGCCCGCCAGACCCGCTGGTCACCGGAGGTGACACTGATCAATTTGTCGAGAAAACCGAAATCGACGCAGATATAGGCGAGTACCGCCCATGCAAGGGCGGCAGCCGCCGGCAGCATCGAACTGCCCTTCACGACGAAGAGAATGGTCAAGAAGACGGCCAAAAGGCCGGCAATGCCAAGCACGATGCCTCGATAGAGCGTGAACGAGTTGACTGTATCCTTGTAGGTGGCCGGCTCCCACAGATAGAGCTGGGGGAGTGAAGGCGTGGCCAGCTCGGCAACGAAGGTGATAACGGACCCTGGATTGAGCGTGATGCGGAAAACGTCGGCATCCGGGCTTGGCTCCCGATCAAGGGCAAAGCCTTCGCTTGGCGTGATTGCAATAACGCGTTGAGAACCGAGATCCGGCCAGAACATCTTTGATCCGACCATGCGGAAATGTGGAGCGACGATGACGCGTTCAAGCTGTTCTTCGGAAACATTGGCCAATGAAAAGACTGCCCAGTCACCCTGATGGGTCGGCGAACTCGATCGCACTTCGATGCGTCGACGGATACCGTCGGCACCGGCAGCCGTTGAAACCTGGAAGGCTTCGCCCTGGTTGGCGTAGATGTCCGTCATTTCCGTGAGGTCAAGTGCTGTGTCATCACGCGAGATCTTGACCGGCTCGGCGCCGAGCGCCGATGAAATCTGGACGAAAAGCATGACAGCCATGACCGAAAGGAGGCTCGCCATCGCACGCAGCGACGGCATGTTTGCAGCACCGGCGCTCATGGATTTATCATCTTCCCGAATTCACTGTCTTCCGGCAGACGCGAAAAAATCAGATGATCGCGCCATTCTCCATTGATCTTGAGGTATTTTCTCAAAAGGCCTTCCCGTTCAAACCCGGCCTTTTCCAGTAACCGGATACTTTTCAAGTTGTCCGGAATACAGGCTGCTTCAATCCGGTGCAACTGAAGTTGGCCGTAGATGTAAGGGATGGCAATTTTAAGGGCGGCAAGCATGTGACCCTGGCCGGCATGACGTTCTCCCATCCAGTAGCCGATCATGCAGCTTTGTGCCGCGCCACGGCGAATATAGCCAATCGTCAATCCTCCAAGGAGATTGCCCTTGGGATGGCTGAAAAGCAGGAGTGGGACGGCGTAACCGGCGCGATACTCGTAATAGCCGCGGTTGACCCTTGCGCGAAACGAGGGTTCCGACAATTCGTCATCGCGCCATGTCGGTTCCCACGGTTGCAGGAATGCGCGACTTTCGGATCGCAATTTCAGCCACTGCGCATAGTCCGAGTAGCGGGCAGGTCGCAGAACGTGGTCACAACCATGAAGGCGAGGACGTTCCGGCTGTCGCGCAAGAAACCGAAGGAACGGTCGCCTCATGGTTTGCTCCTGAAGATGACCGGTCGGTGAACGCCCCCGGTCAAACCAGGGCTTGGCTCCGTCCAGGGTATTGTCGCATCGTCAAGGCAGTACTGCGCAAGCCGAAATGGTGCCAGTCGCTCTGCCACCAAGGACCTCAGCCGGCAACGCGCTGAGGGGCCTTGGAGGATTGCCCCAGCAATTGCGAAATCTCCTCCATCGATGCCAGGTTCTCGATTGGTCCGACGGCGGAAAGTGTGGGAACCGCGTCGAAAAAGAGGCGTCCTGAGAGATCGGTGAGCCGCTCGGTGGTAATGCCCTCGAGCCGTTCCATCATCTCGTTGTTGGGGATGGGGCGGCCGTAGAGGATCATCTGCCGAGCGATTTGGCCGGCACGAGCGGCGGGGCTTTCCTGCCCCATCAGAAGCTGTGCCCGTATCTGTGCTCTGGCCCGGTCGATCTCCTGCTGATGGATCGTCTCCGAGGCCTTTTGCAGTTCCTCAATCACCACCGGAAGCAGCTTGGGCAGGTCATCGCTGCCGGTCGCGGCGTGAATGCCAAATATACCGGTGTCGGAAAAGCCCCAATGGAATGCATAGACGGAATAACAGAGCCCGCGATGTTCCCGGACTTCCTGGAAGAGGCGAGATGACATGCCGCCCCCGAGGATGTTTGCAAGGATCTGCGAACAGTAGAAATCGCGCATGTGATAGGCCTTGCCCTCGAAGCCGATGAGCAGTTGCGCATCCATGAGGTCGCGGGTTTCGCGGACATCGCCGCCGATATAGCGGGCGGCTTCCTGGACAGGCGGTGCACTCGGCATGCGGGGCAGGCTCTTGAACCGGTCTTCGACCTGCTTGCAGAACTGATCATGATCGACCGCTCCGGCCGCAACGATATACATGCGCTCTGTCGTGTAGTTGCGCGACAGATAGTTGCGGATCTGGTCAGGGGCGAAGCTCATGACCTTCTGGGGCGTGCCGAGAATCGGCCTGCCGATCGTCTGGTCGAGATAGGCGATCTCGGAAAACTTGTCGAAGACAACGTCATCCGGCGTGTCGTTCGCAGCCCCGATCTCCTGCAAGATGACGTTTTTTTCGCGACGCAGTTCCTCTTCGTCAAACAGCGATTGCGTCAGAATGTCCGCCAGGATGTCAACCGCAAGCGGAACGTGATCCTTCAGTACGCGGGCATAATAAGATGTCGTTTCTGTCGATGTCGCGGCGTTCAGTTCGCCGCCGACATTTTCGATTTCTTCCGCAATGTCGCGCGCACTTCTGCGGGCTGTGCCCTTGAAGGCCATGTGTTCGAGAAGATGGGCGATGCCATGCTCTTCTTCGGTCTCGTTACGGGAACCTGATTTGATCCACACCCCGAGCGCAACGCTCTCCAGATGCGGCATGGCTTCAGTAACGACTGTCAACCCGGAAGCAAGTCGGGTCATCTGTACATTCATTGCTCGTCTTTCTGGTGCGGTCATTTACTCTCCTGCACGCGCGTGCTCGTCGATGAATTTCTCGACGGCCGTGATCTCGGCGGGCAGGGTGCCGAAGCGCTCTTGCCTGTTCATGAGATCGCCGAGCCATGATGGAAGGGCCGGGTCAATTCCGCAAGCGGATTTTACGGAGGCGGGAAATTTGGCTGGATGGGCCGTGGCCAATGTGACCATCGGAGCGCTTGTTTTTGCGTGCTTGCGGGCGACAAAGACAGCCGTCGCCGTATGCGGATCAAGAAGGTATCCGGTCTCGCTCAGGGTCTCCCGGATTGTGGCCGCAACTTGTTTTTCGCTGGCACGCCCAGCACGAAACTCTTTTCTGATGGTCTTCAGTGCATCCTTGCCAATCTCGAAGGCACCTGACTGCTTTAGGCCGGACATGGCCGCACGCACAGGATGAGCCTCGCGCTGACAGGCTTCGAAAAGCAACCGTTCGAAATTCGAGGAGATCTGGATATCCATTGAGGGCGATGTTGTTGCCTTGACTTCGCGCATTTCGTAACGGCCTGACTTCAACGTCCGCGCTAAAATGTCATTGTCATTGGTTGCGATGACCAGGCGTTCGATGGGAAGACCCATGCGCTTGGCGACATATCCGGCGAAGATGTCGCCAAAATTGCCGGTCGGAACCGTGAACGAGATCTTCCGGTCGGGCCCGCCAAGTGAGAGGGCTGCGGTGAAGTAATAGACGATCTGCGCCATGATGCGCGCCCAGTTGATGGAGTTGACACCGGACAGCTTGACGCGCTCGCGAAAGGCCTCGTTGTTGAACATGTCCTTTACCAGGTTCTGGCAATCGTCGAAATTCCCTTCGATCGCCAGGGCATGGACGTTGGAAGCCGTTGATGTCGTCATCTGCCGCTGCTGCACCGGTGACACCTTGCCCTTTGGAAAGAGGATGAAGATGTCGGTCCGGTCGCGGCCGGCAAATGCGTCGATTGCGGCGCCACCCGTGTCGCCCGATGTCGCGCCGATGATCGTGGCGCGCTCGCCACGTTCGGCAAGGACATGATCCATCAGCCTGGCCAGAAGCTGCATTGCCACATCCTTGAATGCGAGTGTCGATCCGTGAAAGAGCTCGAGAACGAAATCGTTTGCTCCGGTCTGCACAAGAGGTGCTACCGCCGGATGACGAAATGTCGAATAGGCATCATCGATCATGGTGCGCAAACTGTCGGCGGCGATCTCGTCGCCGATGAACCGGGACAGGATTTCAAAGGCAACTTCCTGGTAGGATTTCCCACGAAGTGCCCGGATCTCGCGCTTGGACAGTGCCGGCCAGGTGCGCGGAACATAAAGTCCGCCATCTCTTGCAAGACCTGCCAGCAGTGCGTCCCGGAAGCCAAGGACCGGAGCCTCTCCGCGAGTAGAAATGTATTCCACGACTTTCAATCCCCAATCGATTTTTATCCGCGTCGCTGATATAGACCAGGAAAAGGGGCTGCGAAAGACCGGAAGAAATTGATCTTCCGATTGGACGCAGGCGCGACGAAATAGATGTTGAGAGGGTTGAACTAGTGGTTGCTACAGTAGCGCGCAGTCTTTTGTCGGTATCTCTTCTTGCAATTCTTGCAGGCTGTAATTCAGCCTCTCCGGGAACCGGGCTTGGCTCCGCTTCGACTGCTGATGCGCAAGTGACACCCGTTGTGCAGGCGTTTTGCCCGCCGGTGGTGATGCTCGAGGAGAGCGCGGTCCACCGGGTTTATGCCCGTGGCGGCCAGGACAACCCCGAAAAGCTGATGTACCAGGCATCATTGGCAGATGCGACGCGCGCATGTACGGCCAATGAAACGACAATCACCATCAATGTCGTGGCACAGGGGCGTGTGGTCGCCGGACCGGCCGTATCTGGCGGCCAGATCAACCTGCCGATATTGGTCGAAGTGGTTGATGGCGACAACGTCATCTATTCGCAGAAGGTAAGTTTCCCGGTGACATTGCCGACAACCGGTACGCAGTTCATTTTCTCCAAGCCGGATGTCCAGATACCAAACGCTCCAGGTGGAGCGTCGCGCTTTACGCGGGTTCGCCTGGGCTTCGATGGCTGATCGGAATTCTCTGGCCGAAGCGCGATCGCCTCAGATCGCGCCGGCCCATTCTCCAAGGGCTGCGACAACTGCCGGCAGATCCATCATCCGCGAAATGACCGTTTCTGCGCCCGCATCCGTCAGGAGGTCAGCGTGACTGGGGTAGGTGTGTGACGCACCCGTAAAGCCTACGACACGCATGCCGGCGGCGCGCGCGCCGTGAATTCCGTGAACTGAATCCTCCACGACCACCACATTGGCCGGCGAGACGTTGAACGTCGTTGCGGCATGCAGGAAGATGTCCGGCTTCGGCTTCACACGATCAGGACCAAGATCCTTGGCCGAAAAGATGTTCGGTGCGAAATAGGGGGTGAGGCCGACCTTGTCGAGCATCATGTTGAGGCGATGTGTGCTGGAATTGGAGCATATGCAACGCGGACTTGTCAGGCGCGACAGGGCGAACTTCACTCCGTCGATGATTTTCACGTCGCGGGCGAGCCGTGCATCGAGAAGCTTTTCAGATTTGTCCAGCAAGGTGGCGGACAGTGGAATATTTGCTTCCTTTTCAACCTGCAGCAGGATGTTGCGCCAGGTCATGCCGGCAAAGCGTTCAGCCATCTCCTCAACACCGATTGGATAGCCGGCCTCCGTCAGAAGCCTTGATTCGACTTGCGCCGCGATGATTTCGGAATCGACGAGTACGCCGTCGCAATCGAAGATGATGAGGTCGAAGCCGCTCATGAAAAATGCCCTTGATGGAGGTGAAGGCCCGTCTTCTATACGACGCCGGCGGCAAGCTCAACTCATGGGGAAAACGCACCCTTGAAGGTGGCAGCCCCTTCTGCAGGATTTTGCAGATCCTGGACCCAAAACAGGGTTGGGCTGCCTCGTTTTTGCGCCGGGCAAAATCCTGGATCGATGTCGGTCTGAGGCTCAGGGTGGGGAGTTTTCCAGTGGAAAGAGGGAGAGAAACTTGCGCTCGCCATCAGGTGTGAAAATCACGGCGCGGCTACCAGCTGCCCGTCTCGCCCAGCCGTTTTTCAGGAGGTGTGATAGAAGTGCCTTGCCAAGCGTTCCGGCCATGTGTGAGCGCCGTTCGCTCCAGTCGAGGCACGACTTGCACAAGGGCCGCCGTCCCGATGCAGCCAACGCGATTTCAATTCCGGATTGTTCCAGCATGTCACGTCCATCCTGGGTAATCGTGAGGCTCTCTCCGTCACTTGCAATCACGCCTCGGCTGACAAGGCTGTCGAGCATACGCACGCCGTAATCGCCTGCCAGGTGATCGTAGCAGACACGGGCTTTTCGCAAGGCGGGATCCTTCGGTCCAGGGCGATGACGCAAGTGACCACGACTTGCCGCAAAGCCCATGATCTGTTCGAGCAGCCTGCCGGTTGCCACATCCGATAATGCATAATAGCGATGTCGGCCCTGCTTGCGTTGGCTGACCAGTCCACCGTCTTCAAGCTTCGACAAATGTGCGCTGGTCGTTTGAAGCGTCACTCCGGCAGCCTGTGACAGTTCCGTCGCCGTCAGAGCCTGTCCGCCCATGAGGGCTGTTAAAATGTTGGCTCGGGCCGGATCGCCGATCAGCGTCCCGATGCGGGCAATGTCTGGACCTTCCTTCATACTTCGATCGTAGTCGAAGCATTCTTGCAGTGCAAGGGATAACCTTCGGCTGGCAAAGAAAAGGATATGTCCATGATAACCTGTTTCATACGCTATGAAATCGATCCGTACCGCCAAGATGCCTTTGAACGCTACAGCCGCAACTGGGGCGAGGCCATTCCTCGCTGCGGTGCGGACCTCATAGGCTATTTCGGTCCCCATGAGGGCTCGGCAACGACCGCCTATGGTGTCTATAACATTGAAAGTCTCGCTGCATACGAAGCGTACCGTGCACGCCTGTCCCGCGATCCTTTGGGGCGGGAAAATTATGAACTTGCCCGGCAGGAACGGTTCATCCTCAAGGAAGACCGGATCTTCCTCAAGAACCTATCGCTGCCGCACAGCCCTTTGGTGAAGCCATGATCGCAGTCATCTTCGAAGTCACACCCTTTATGGGCGAACGCCACAATTATCTCGATCTTGCCGGGGAACTGCGAAAGGAACTCGAAAAGATTGACGGTTTCGTCTCTATCGAGCGCTTCGAAAGTCTGACAAACAGGGGCAAGATCCTCTCACTGTCGTTCTGGCGCGACGAAGAGGCTGTGTCAAAATGGCGCAACCTGGAGGTCCATCGCGACGCGCAGCGGGCAGGCCGGGGTGGCATCTTCGCCGACTACCGGTTGAGGATAGGCGACATCATTCGTGATTACGGCATGTTCGAGCGGGATCAGGCGCCACCCGACAGTAAGGCGGTTCATGTCGTGAAATGATCGACACCCTTTCAGGCGCACCACAGCCCGCAAAAGCGTCAGCCGTACCGGCTGGCGTTTGCGCCCAAGATACCGGAAGACCGCTGTGCAGGCGTCGGAAGGGCAGATCGTGCGTAACTTATCTGTTGCAACACCGGATTTTCAGGAACCTTCTTGCAAGCTTTTCATTGGACTGCATGACCCAGGTCCTTGCGACATGAACCCCTTTTCGAAAAATGCGACCACGGCACGGCGAGCGGCGCATATTGCGGCACTTTTCAACCGGCGCATCTGTGGCGGATGGGATCTCCCGCCAAAACCACTGGGTCGTCGGCATGCCGCGGCATCCGGCGTCATCGTCAACGGCCTTCTTTCTCGTGAACGCGTGGTCCCGGTGGCACCGGGTCATCGTGCGCAGCCGTTCGATCAGGCAGTGTGGCCCAGCTGATGTCGACGAACAACGCGTCCAACGTTCAGCACTTCGACTGTCTGGTGGTCGGCGCCGGTCCCGCCGGTCTGCTTGCGGCCACCTATTTGACACGGTTCCGTCGTCGCGTTCTCGTCGCTGATTGCGGCCACGGACGCGCTCTCAAGATCCCCCGGATCAATAACTGTCCGGGCTTTCCTGATGGAATCAGCGGGCATGAACTGGTGTCCAGATTACGCGTCCAGGCAGCTTTGTACGGGACGCAGTTCATCGATAGTCCTGTCGAACGGATCGAACAGGAAGGGAACGGCTTCCGCGTACAGTGCGGATCACTGACTGTCATGTCGCCGCGTGTGCTCATTGCGACGGGGGCCATCGATCGCAAGCCTGATCTACCGGAAATGAAGCGGAACCTCGAGCGACGGACCCTTTGCTTCTGCCCGGTCTGCGACGGCTATGAAGCTACCGGCAAGAATATAGGCGTGCTTGGTGTCAGCGATCATGCTCTCAAGGAGGCCATTTTCCTCAAGACATTTTCAACAAGGGTGTCGCTTCTCGCGATCAAGCCAGACGGGATTGACGAGCGCATCCGGACCGAGGCGACCCACGCCGGCGTCTTCGTCTGCGACACGATCGATGAAATCGTTTCCGGCACCAAGGGCTATGAGGCACGGCTAGCCGAGGGTTCAACAATCTCCTTCGATGTCATCTATCCGGCACTCGGCTGCAAAGTCCGTTCAGACCTTGTGGGCGATCTTGATGTTCATTGCGACCAGGACGGACATATCTGCGTTACGGCGCACCAACAGACGAATATCAAGGGCCTATATGCTGCTGGGGATGTCGTTCATTCGTTGAACCAGATTGCAGTGGCCTTCGGGCAGGCCGCCACTGCTGCCACCGCCATTCACAACAGTCTTCCCGCACCAGATGGGAAAACAACAGGATGACGGCCTTTATGTTTGATTGAGAAGGCCACCATACGCGGATTTGGCGCTGTCAGCACTATCCTGGAAAGACTGCGTGTTTCACCGGCATCAGATACCAAGCGCAATAAACTTCAAGAAAACATTGGAGACTTCAGCCTTTGGTAACCAACTTGGGTAACCATAACGGAACGTAAACCAGTACCAGTAAGTGTAACAGCGAGTATCCCATGGCAGCAGTCCTTCCGTTTTCCGATCTGCGTCAGCAGGGTCGGTCAGCCCATTGGCTTAACACCATCATCAAAGGCGACTGTGTCGCCGCACTTGATGCGCTGCCGGACCAGTCGGTCGATGTCATCTTTGCTGACCCGCCTTACAATCTTCAACTGGGAGGCACCCTCCATCGCCCTGATCAGTCGCTGGTCGACGCCGTCGACAATGACTGGGACCAGTTTGCCTCCTTCCAGGCCTATGATGCGTTCACCCGCGCATGGCTGCTTGCCTGCCGGCGGGTTCTCAAACCCAATGGCACGATCTGGGTCATCGGTTCCTACCACAATATATTCCGTGTCGGTGCGCTTCTGCAGGATCTCAACTTCTGGCTGCTCAACGACATCGTCTGGCGCAAGACCAATCCGATGCCCAATTTCAAGGGCCGTCGGTTCCAGAATGCCCATGAGACCATGATTTGGGCGAGCCGCGATCCCAAGGCAAAGGGCTACACGTTCAATTATGAAGCCCTGAAGGCGTCGAATGACGATATCCAGATGCGTTCCGACTGGCTGTTCCCGATCTGCTCCGGAGGCGAGCGGTTGAAGGGGGAAGATGGAAAGAAGGTCCATCCGACCCAAAAGCCCGAAGCGCTTCTGGCGCGCGTCATCATGGCGTCCACGAAACCTGGGGATGTCATTCTTGATCCGTTCTTCGGTACCGGAACCACAGGGGCGGTGGCCAAACGCCTTGGCCGCAACTTCGTCGGTATCGAACGCGAACAGGACTATATCGATGCTGCCTTGGAGCGGATCGACGCCATTGAGCCCCTGGGCAAGGCCGAATTGACGGTGATGACGGGAAAGAAAGCAGAACCTCGCGTCGCCTTCAACACGCTTTTGGAAAGCGGCCTGGTCAGGCCGGGCCAGATATTGATGGATGCGAAGCGTCGATGGAACGCCATCATTCGGGCCGATGGGACACTGGCGGCGGGCGGAGAAGCAGGTTCCATCCACCGCCTCGGTGCGAAGGTTCAGGGTCTTGATGCCTGCAATGGCTGGACCTTCTGGCACTTCGACGATGGCCAATCCCTCAAGCCTATCGATGAATTGCGCTCGATCATCCGCAAGGATATGGCAAAACTCAGCTGAAGATCCACCGCAGCCATGCGTTTGAGACTTCCCGCCCGGTCGTCGACCTCTAGTCCCGGTCGGGAGTAAAATAGCGCCCGCAGGAGGCTGACCTTCGGGCGCTATTTCAAGTTCAGACCTTGAGACCGAAACTCGATAAATCCTGTTTCAACCTGGCAGCGCCGGTGAAATGGACAGCATGCCATCCGGCATTCTGCGCTGCTTCGACATTGGCTAGCGTATCATCGATGAAGATCGTTGCTTGTGGCTTCAGCGCGAAATCTTCGGCATGCTTTTCGTAGATCGCGATATCAGGCTTGATGAGCCTGACCTCTCCCGAAACCGTAACGCCACGAGGCTTGTCCAGGAACGGGTAGAGCTTGCGCGCATGACGAAAGGTGTCGGCGGCAAAATTCGTCAACATGGTAACATCGTGACCATCATCGATCAGCGCTTCCATGATGGCGACGCTGTCGTCATAGGCGTGTGGAACCATCTCGTGCCAGTTTAGACGAAATGCGCGGATGTGTTCCGCCCGCTCGGGAAATTTCTCGATCAGCAGCGCCTCGGCTTCTTCCCAGGGGCGCCCGCGATCCTGTTCCATGTTCCATTCGTGGGTGCAGACATTTTCGAAGAACCAGTTTCGTTCTGCTGCGTCTGGAATGATCCGCCCGTAAGGAAGGTTCGGGTCGTAGTGGATCAGCACCTTGCCGATGTCGAAGACGATATGGTCGATTGGGCCTGCCATCGTATTTCCTTGTCTGTTCAAACGTTTTTAAACGCCAGTGGGATAGCTTGTGTGATGACCTTTTTCATGATGCTCGGCAGTGCCTGCACATCAAGATTGATAACGGGCTCCCACCAGCCGTGATCGGAATTTTCAGCACAAACCTTCGCCCTGAAGACTGAAAGGCGAAGCTCGAAATGCGTGAAGACATGGATGACCGTTCCACAGGCCTGCCATGATGCTGAAAACGGGGCATGATCTGCCGTCTGCCCGCCATCCTGCCTGGCTGTCCAGCCGGTCGTCGGAACCTCTGCCATCCCACCCAGAAGCCCTTTATCGGGCCGCTTTCGCAAGAGGATCCGGCCGTTGGGGTCGATCGCGACAAAGGCTGCCCCGACCCGCACCGGCTTTTCGGGCTTTGGTGCCTTGACCGGAAAATTCTCCGGGTCGTGGTGTGCAAAGGCCAGGCAGTGGGCGGAAATCGGACAGAGGCTGCATGCCGGTCGTCTCGGAGTGCAAATCGTTGCGCCGAGATCCATCATGGCCTGTGCAAAATCCCCCGGACGTGCTTTGGGCGTGAGTGTTGAAACCTTTTGTTTCATCGCCGGTTTTGAACCGGGAAGTGGATCCTTGATGGCAAAAAGACGCGAGATGACGCGTTCGATATTGCCGTCCATGACCGCGGCAGGCCGGTTGAACGCAATCGCCGCAATTGCCGCCGCCGTATAGTCACCAATGCCGGGAAGCGATTTCAGGGTGTCCTCGGTATCGGGAAAGTGTCCGCCATGGTCGGTCGCTACAGCTTCGGCGCATTTTTTCAGGTTGCGGGCACGGGCATAGTAACCGAGCCCCGCCCAGGCTGCCATCACATTGTCAACCGGTGCTGCGGCAAGGTCGGCTACGGTTGGCCATTCATTCAGGAAACGGGTAAAATAGGGTTTGACCGCCTGGACGGTTGTCTGTTGCAGCATGACTTCCGATAGCCAGACATGGTATGGGTCTGGGCGTGCACCCCGCAATGCCTTTCGGGGTGGCACACGCCAGGGCAGGTCGCGATGGTGGTCGTCGTACCATGCCAGTACCTGCAAGATGATGGATGAGGCTTCGGTCACGCGCTGGAAATGCCTGTATTTCTGTTCTAAGGCTCT
>JAEWDP010000178.1 GCA_023390055.1 Pseudomonadota bacterium
CAACACTTCCATACACGCAATACCCTGCTTTCATGCACCGCGGCCCCCGTTTTCGACCACGAAGGCAATGTTGCCGCAGCACTCGATGTCTCTTCTTGCCGTGCAGACTTGACGGAGGGTTTCGTCAATCTCATCTCTGTTGCAGTCGCCGATGCAGCGCGTCGGATCGAAGCCGAGAATTTTCGTCACGCATTTCCCGATGCCCGCATCATCGTTGCGCCAACGGAAGAGAAATTGCCGAACGCATTGCTGGCCGTCGACAAGGATGATCTCGTCATCGGTGCCACGCGCTCCGCCCGCGCAGCCTTCAAGTTGACACAGGAGCGCCTCTCCAGAGGCTTGCCGGCTGCCGATGTTCTGGGTGACGAGACAAGCTTTGTGGCCGACCTCCGCGACGCTGAACGGGCCATTCTTGAACGCGCCCTCATCCGCTCCGACGGAAATGTCACGACGGCTGCCCGCAGTCTGGGCATGTCTCGCGCCACACTGCATCGCAAGCTCAGCAAGCACGGTCTTCGCAACGTCCATTGAATTATTGCAGTGCACAGTGTCGCAAGTCTGAGACAGGTCGGACTGCCTCTTTATCGCGGGCTGGATGACATCCACTCAGCATATACGAAGATAGTCTTCCAGAAGTGCTGCTCAAGGCAGGCACCCGTCAAGGAGGACGAGATGAACAAGGCTGAGTTTCACCGCACGGCAAAAAGCCCGTACGCTCCGCAATACGACAATTTCATCGGTGGCAAATATGTGCCGTCGAAATCAGGGAAGACCTTCGATAATACCTCGCCTGTCAATGGCCAGGTCCTTTGCAAGATCGCGAGGTCGGAAGCTGCCGATGTAGAAGCTGCCCTGGATGCCGCCCATGCCGCCAAGGACAAGTGGGGTCGCACAAGTGCAGCTGAACGGGCACTCCTTTTGAACCGCATCGCGGATCGCATGGAAGAAAACCTGTCGGTACTGGCACTCGCAGAGACCTGGGATAACGGCAAACCCATCCGCGAAACAACTGCTGCCGACATTCCGCTTGCCATCGATCATTTCCGTTATTTCGCTGGCGCGATACGTGCACAGGAAGGGGGCATATCGGAGATTGATCACGATACGGTCGCCTACCATTTCCATGAGCCGCTCGGTGTGGTCGGCCAGATCATTCCATGGAACTTCCCGATCCTCATGGCCGTGTGGAAGTTGGCACCAGCACTTGCTGCCGGCAACTGCGTGGTCCTGAAGCCTGCCGAGCAGACGCCTGCATCCATCCACATCCTCCTTGGTCTCATCGCAGACATTCTGCCACCTGGCGTGTTGAACGTGATCAACGGCTTCGGTCTGGAAGCCGGCAAGCCGCTTGCATCCAATCCCCGTATCGCCAAGATTGCCTTTACGGGAGAGACGACGACCGGGCGTCTGATAATGCAGTATGCGTCGCAAAACCTCATCCCGGTCACCCTGGAACTCGGTGGCAAGAGCCCGAATATCTTCTTCGAGGATGTGGCGGCGGCCGACGATGATTTTCTGGACAAGGCGGTCGAGGGCTTCGTGATGTTTGCGCTCAACCAGGGCGAGGTCTGCACATGCCCGAGCCGGGCCCTCGTTCATGAGCGGGTCTACGATCGCTTCATGGAAAAGGCAATCAAACGTGTGGAGGCGATCGTTCAGGGCGACCCGCTCGACCCTGCAACAATGGTCGGCGCGCAGGCCTCATCCGAACAGCTGGAGAAAATCCTCTCCTATCTCGACATCGGCAGACAAGAAGGAGCCGAAGTGCTTGCCGGGGGTGGACAAGCCGAACTGCCTGGCGATCTGGCTGGCGGCTATTATGTCCAGCCGACGGTGTTCAAAGGCAATAACAAGATGCGGATCTTCCAGGAGGAAATCTTCGGACCGGTTGTTTCTGTCACGACCTTCAAGGACGATGACGAAGCTCTGTCGATCGCCAATGATACACTCTATGGCCTGGGTGCCGGCGTGTGGACACGTGACGGAACACGGGCCTACCGCTTCGGCAGATCCATCCAGGCTGGTCGTGTCTGGACAAATTGCTACCATGCCTATCCGGCCCATGCGGCCTTCGGAGGTTACAAGCAGTCCGGAATCGGTCGCGAAAATCACAGGATGATGCTGGACCATTATCAGCAGACCAAGAACATGCTGGTCAGCTACAGCCCGAAGAAACTGGGTTTCTTCTAAGACACCATCCAACGAAAGCGTATACCGCGGGCCCCCCAAGAGCCCGGCGGCGTGGCGGCTTCGGCCCCACGCCGCCAAAATGGAGAAAGACCTCATGTCAGCAGCAACCTCTTTAAACAAGGTCAAGGCCACAGCCGAGGCACTCCAATTACTTGAGGAAATCATTTCCGATCATGGACCGGTTCTCTTCCACCAGTCCGGTGGATGCTGCGATGGTTCTTCGCCAATGTGCTATCCACGTGACGAGTTTCTAGTCGGCGACCGCGATGTCCTTCTGGGCATGATCGGCGAAACGCCGGTCTATATCAGTGAGCCACAATACGAGGCCTGGAAGAATACAGACCTCATCATAGACGTTGTGCCTGGCCGCGGCGGCATGTTTTCGCTCGACAACGGTCGCGAGAAGCGTTTTCTGACACGCTCGGTAGTTTGCACCAACTGACCGTTCTACCCATTTGAAAAGTAGATGAGTCGAAGCTCCTTGCCTGTCTTCCACTATGCGGAAAAATCGAGCACTGGAGCCTGCATAACCTCCCCAGCAGTCATGTTCCCACCAATTCGCAAACAGGCATCACGGTCTGAGAGAGATCGGCGATTGGACCTAGGATTTCTTTCCAGAGTGAAACGGTAGCGAGCTATACGGCTGAATTGGGCAACTGATACCAAAGCTTGAAGAACGTGACTCGCAGCGGGTTGCCAGCAATCCGCGGGTCTGATTCAACATGGCAGACAGATCGGAGTTTGCCATGCCCATACCCCTTCGTACGGATTTTGATGCCACGACCG
>JAEWDP010000006.1 GCA_023390055.1 Pseudomonadota bacterium
TCAACCGGCGTCTGGCAAAGGATTTTGAGCGCTACTCAGCGACAAGCCTGGCCTTCATTCAGACCGCAATGATCAAGCTCATGACGAGAAGGCTGGCCCGCTATCCGCTTTCTTGAACAGACTCTAATGCAGGTGTCGGTACGGTTGTGGCGTTGATGCTTCCCTATTTTCTCTGGATGCAGGGATTATGGATGGTAATGTTTGCCGCATGGTTCGCATTTGGACTGCCCTGGGGGCCATAAGGAGCAGGTATTGATGTCGTGCGTGTTGGCTTGTGAAGCGTCTCGACTGGCCATTATGTAATACACTTCGTTCCCCGACAAGCGATAGTGCCCACCACATCACAGTGGCAGTGTCTTCAGTGTTTGTCCGCCCGCCAGCTATTTCTGCGGACAGCGTGTCTGAACTTGCCGAACATATCAGCCTGGCAATCGGTCCAGCAATGAAAACACCATCAACAATCCATTGGGTGACAAGCAGATCATTGCTCCAAAGACCTCGTAATTGCGGTAACGTTCACGATGACATATTCCAGGCAAGGTTACGCCATGCCCGGCGATAATCAGTGAGGCCCGAGATATGTTTGCGGGTAACTGGAACATGCTCCTGTGGAACGCTTGATATCCCCGCAAGCAAGGCTGCACCTTGAGCGGTTCCCGTGACCCCACGCATGGCCAGAACATCCCGCCCGACTAGATCGCGCAAGACCGTGAGAAACGCTGGATTGTGAGAAAAGGGGCCTTCAATCAGAACTGGTCCCTGGGCATTGATCAGTTCCAGACACGTGTCTGTCATCAGCGAGAAATAGAGACAAGCGGCCGCCCATCGGTCTATGTTTGTGGCGGATCCGTCGTTGATCCAGCGTCGAGTGACCCCGGGATATGGACCAGATCCCATCGCAAGGTTAGGGAGCATCATCATTGAGCGATCGATAACATTAGGAATGGTCGCTTGTGCTGCCTGGGGATTGAATGGACCCAGTTCCTTGGTCAGACACTCAAACTCACGACCACCCATGAAACGACTGCTAGCTACGGCACGCCCATTGGCGTCTACATTGGCGAGGCAGTCTCGTCGGGGATCCAGTTGCTCAAGATTGCCACCGACTGCAAAGTTGATCATCCAGGTACCGGTCGACACAACGGCGAAGGGTAAAGTATGGGTGCGTAAATGCGGTAAAAGTGAAGCATTGGAATCGTGGATCCCGCAGAAAACGGGAACCGGGTGACTGAGTCGGCATACTTCCGAGATCTCCGATGTTGTTTCGCCAAGCATGTCGAATGCAGAGCGGACAGGGGCCATGAGAGATCCGATTTCGAGGTTGTCGACAAGAGACGAATACCTCTTCTCTCTTGGAAGCCAAAGGTCAGTATGACAACCAAGTGAAGTCACTTCGTTTGCAGCCACACCACTTAGTCTGAATGCCCAATACTGAGGATATGTGATGATGGTTTTGACGCGAGAGAAGGCATCAGCGAAGGCCGTTTTCTGATAGTGGATTTGCGCACCAAGGTTGAGGCCACCCGCGAGCCGTGGAGAGAATGTCTCATGAAAAGCCGGCCGCAACCGGTCGTAAGTCTGCGAAATTTCAAAAGGATAGCATTCTTCGTAGTCGATGACCGGGAGGCAGAGATTACCGTTACTGTCGATCAGAGCGGCTGCTGCTCCGTGGGTTGTGACAGATATGCCATCATAACCAGGAACGCCGGCAAATTCAGCGAGACAACCGCAGATGAAACTCCAGAGTGCATCCGTGTCATAGTGACAATAGGGAGGTCCCTTGACAACATCGTTCGATATTCGTCGTTGGGCAACTTCCTCTCCGCTGTGGCAGTCGACGACAACGACCTTGGCGTTGGTTTTCCCGATGTCGAGAACGGCGATCCGGCGAAACGTGTTCATGGCATGTGGAATAAGGTGACAAGATCATCCGAAACGGGCGAATTGTCCGCGTTCGTTTCCATGATATCAGCCATGTATGCCCACCACTTCTTCATCACAGGGTGGTGGGGAAGCTTCGCCATTCCATGCTCGTTCGGGCGTGTGAGTACGCCGAAAAGCGTGCTGGTCTCACGATCGAGGTGAATAGAATAGTCGCTGATGCCAGCGTCCTGCAGAAGTGCTGAAAGTTCGGGCCAGATTGCATCATGGCGCCTTTTGTACTCTGTTTCCATTCCCGGATTCAGTTTCATCTTGAATGCGTATTTTTCGAGCGTCATTAATTCATCTCCCGAATACGGCGTATTATGATCGGGATAGTAATGGTCGTGATAAGAAGCAGTCCGACGAAAATTGACATCACGATACCCGGGACATTCAGCAGCCCCAACCCAAACGTAACCAGCCCCATGACAAATGCGGCAATGACGACGCCGCCAATTGTACCGGCTCCACCTAGGATTGAAACGCCTCCCAGCACGACCATCGTGATCACTTCAAGCTCCCATCCCTGGGCTATCGAGGGTCGAGTCGAGCCGAGGCGTGAGGTCAGGCATACGGCAGCAACACCGGCCATCAAACCGGTGAGAAGAAAAAGAATGAATTTCACGCGCTCGACCGGAATGCCTGAGAAACGGGCTGCAAATTCGTTGTTACCGATGACATAGACCTGACGACCGAAATTCGTTGCGTGAAGAACAATTGCAAAAACGACCGCTAGAACGAGAAACAACGTGAACTCGAAGGAAATCACCCATACGACGTAGCCTTGGCCGAAATAAGCGAAGCTGTCGGGATAATCGCCGTATGCCTGATCACCGAGTACGATATAGGAGATCCCTCGGAAAAGGCTCATCGTGCCGATTGTAACGACAATCGACGGAAGCCGCAGACCCGCAACGAGTGCACCGTTGAAGGCGCCGCAAGCAGTTCCACTAAGAAGCCCGACAGTTACCACTCCCGGTGTCCCGATACCCATTTGAACAGCTGCGCCCATCGCAGTTGATGCCAAAGCGATGATGGCAGCTACCGACAGGTCAATTTCGCCGGCGATGATCAGCATCGCCATGGCGAATGCGATCATTGCCTTTTCCGTGAAGTTGAAAGTGGCGTCGGAAAGATTCCAGGCATTGAGAAAATAGGGCGATGCGAATGTGTTGAGAATGAAGATCAGCACCGCCACTGCAAAAAGAAGAGCTTCCCAGCTTGACAGGATGCGAGAGCTTCTTGTGTCCAGATGATCGGGAATAGCGCGTCGTTTCTTCACAAGTTCGCTCATGTGGATGCCCCCGGTGCAGCGGTCTTGCGCAAAATAATCCGCCCCGCTGATTTTTCGGCGCGGGCATTGAATACGACGGCCAGTATGATGACCGCGCCGGAAATTGCCATCTGGGCAAAGGGTGAGATCCCGATTACCGGTAACGCGTTCTTGATGACGCCGAGGAAGAGAGCGCCAAGTGCAGCGCCAGCGACCGAGCCGATACCCCCTGCAATCGAGATGCCGCCAATCACACAAGCGGCGACCGTATCCAGTTCGAACCCGATGGCAATGTCGACATAGGCAACTGCATAGCGAGAGACCCAGAGATAACCGCAAAGGCCAGAAAGCCCACCTGACAGAACAAATGCGACAAACCGCGTACGACCGATGTCCACTCCAGCATAAATCGCAGCGGTCGGGTTTCCACCTGACGCGTAGGCAGCGCGTCCGAACGGCAGGCGCGACATGACAAACCAGGTCAAGAAGACGATGGCAATTGCGAACCACGAAAGGACTGGCATACCGAGTAAGGTCTGGCGTGGAACGTTGAGGAATGTTGGCGTCATTTGATGTGCATTGACCCAACTGCCACCCGAAAGGACAAAAGCCATTCCACGATAGATGGTTAAGGTGCCAAGAGTAACGACGATCGGCGGGATCTGCAAAGACCAGACGAAGAAGCCGTTGATTGCACCAAGGACGGCGCCGATGCCGACGGCCATGAGGATCAGGAGCAGGAGCGGCACTTCGGGAAAAGCAGCGTTGGTCATTGCCACGGCCATGCCTGTAAATGCAAGATTGGCAGCGACTGAGAGGTCGATGGATTTTGTTAGCACAACGATCATCTGGCCGAGTGCAAGGATGATTAAAATAGATGTATCGTTGAAGATGGCGGCCAGATTTTCTGGTGAGGAAAAGCCGGGTGCACGCGTGGAAAACCCGGCGATCATCACTGCAATAATGATAACGAGAAGAAGTTCACGATTTTTAAGAAGTCGTTTCATCTCTGCCTCATCTGTTGCCGGTTGCTGCGCGGACGAGTTCTTCGGCCGTAAGCCCGTCACGATCGTAAATGCCCGCCTGCAGACCTTCCCGCATGACCATTACACGGTCCGACATTCCAAGGATTTCGGGAAGCTCGGAAGACACCATGATGATCGATAAACCTGCAGCAGCCAGTTCTCCGATGAAACCATGCACTGCAGCTTTTGAACCAATGTCGATCCCCTTTGTTGGTTCGTCGAGGATGATCACCTTTGGCTGGGTAGCGAGCCACTTTCCGATCACCACCTTCTGCTGATTGCCGCCAGATAACGTTCCAACCGGAACTGATAGCGCAGCGGCACGAAGATCGAGCCGCTCGCTATAGTGCCGGGCAAGCGCCAACTCGTTGGCAGATTGCAGAAAACCTGCGCGAGACGTGCGCGATAGCGAAGGCAACGAAATGTTCTGGTAGATCGGCATTGGCAAGGCGAGGCCGTGCCGACCGCGCTCTTCCGGCACATAGACGATCCCTGCGCGGATGGCGTCCCTGGTGGATCGGATCGTGATCTCGTCGTCGGCGAGCCGAAGGGTGCCGGATGTTGGAATGGTCACACCAAAAAGGGACTGGCACAGTTCCGAGCGTCCTGCACCAATCAACCCGTAAAGCCCCAGGATTTCTCCTTGCCTGAGATGGAATGAAATATCATGAAACTCGGTCGGATGACTGTAGCCCTTGACCGACAGGATGGTAGGGCCAAGTACGATATCAGTTTTTGGAAACACATCCTTGACCTCGCGGCCTACCATCATCTTCACGATATCGTTTTGTGGTGTTTCCTTCAGACGGCCGTGCCCAACGGCCCGACCATCACGAAAGACCACGAAATTCTCGGCGATTTCATAGAGCTCGTCAAATTTGTGGCTGATGAAGAGTATTGCTTTTCCCTGCCGTTTCAGTCCTTCGACGATGCGAAAAAGATCATCAATTTCCTTGCGCGACAGTGCTGCAGTCGGCTCATCCATTATGACGATACGCGCTTCGACAGAGAGTGCGCGCGCAATTGCAACGAGGTGACGCTGCGCAATCGATAGGTCGCGCAATCGGCTAGTCGGGTTGATTTCGCTCTCGAGCTGTCGCAGGAGTTCGGCGGCTCTTGTATTGATTGCGCGCCAATCGATTGTCTTGAGACGCGTGCGTGGTGCGTGTCCCAGAAAGATGTTTTCGCCCACAGTGAGTTCGTCGAAAAGAACGGTTTCCTGATGAATGGCCGTAACGCCGGCATCGACGGCACTCTGAGCGGTGGAAAAGGTGATAGGCTTGCCATCGACAAGGATCTCACCTTCATTCGGATGATAGATGCCAGTGAGGATCTTAACGAGTGTCGACTTTCCTGCACCGTTTTCGCCGATCAGCGCAGTCACCTGGCCGGCATGAAGCTGGATATTTACGCCATCCAGTGCCTTGACGCCCGGAAATTCCTGGGAAATGCGACGCATTTCCAAGATGGGAGGTGTCACGGATGGTGGGAGATCGTTCGTCTTTGCGACAGCATTCATTATCGGCGAACCAGGATAGTGAGGCGAACCCGGTGGCCGAGCAGCCACCGGTAGGATTGGGTAGGGCAGATCAGAAGATCTTGGAGAACTCATCGATATTCGATGCGTCGTAGATAAACGGGTCGGCCATCGCAGCTTCGCCGTTGTCTCCTACTTTGATTGAGCCCATACGGCCGGCTTCAATTTCTGCGCCCGGTGCAGCATCCGTTTCTCCCTTCACGATCCGATAGGCGATTTGGGCTGCCGAATAGCCAAGGTCCACCGGGTTCCAGATCGCGAATTCCTTTGTGGCACCGGATTTTATCGCTCCGGCCATTTCGGAAGGCAGACCAAGACCGGTCACATAGACATCGCCAATCTTACCCGCATCCTTTACTGCCTGGGAGGCTGCTAAAACTCCGACCGTCGTGGGCGCAACGATGACCTTGACGCTGGGCTGTGAAGTCAGCAGTCCCTGTGCTTCGCGATAGGATTTGTCGGCAAGATCGTCGCCATAGACAGTGGTTACAAGGTTCAGGCCATTGAAATCCGCCAACTGCTTCTTCATCTCCTCGATCCAGATGTTCTGGTTAGTCGACGTTGTTGTGGCGGAAAGGATCGCGAAATCACCTTTGCCGCCTTCAAGATGGCTCGCAGCCAGCTGGAGGCACATCTTTCCGATCAGCTCGTTTGAGGATGGATTGAGATGCATGATGCGGCCTTCAGGAGCAACGCCTGAATCCCAGGAAATTACCTTGATGCCGCGCTGTGCTGCTTTCTTCAATGCCGGAACGACTGCATCGGGATCGTTGGCAGAGATGGCGATAGCGTCAACCCCTTGCGCGATCAGTGAGTTGATGACCTCGATCTGACCTTCAGCAGTTGTCGTTGTCGGGCCGGTGTAGATGATCTCGACGTCCCCGAGTTCCTTTGCCGCCTCTTCGGCGCCCCTGTTTGCCGCTTCGAAAAATCCGTTCCCAAGCGATTTTACAACGAGCGCAATCTTTACATCAGCAGCATTGGCGGCTGTCGTCATTACGGCAAACGCAAAAGCAGCGCTAATGGCCAATCTCTTTGCAAGTTTCATGCTTCATTCCTCCCAAGTTGACATTCACTCCAGTTGCGGACTTTCAGGCCGCAGACGTGGAATTCTTCTTACCGTCCTCGTCCACGGATCCAGCGATAATCAGTCGGATGCCGATGTCTTCTATCATTCGTGTCGCCTCTTCCGAGATGCCATCGTCAGTGATGAGTATATCAACACGGTCAAGCGGACACAGAATCAGACTGGAGCGGCGGTGAAACTTTGATGAATCGACCATGACCACCAGTTCATCTGCTTGCTGCATCAGCTTATGCTCACTTTGAATGACCAATGGGTCAGGCTCCATGACACCTAGGGATCCTATGCCTTGCGCACCGACAAACATCCTGCGAGCGTAAAAGTTGCGGATTGCGTCATTGTCGAAAGGAGACAGGATAAGGCTCTGTTCGCGATAGATCGCGCCGCCTGGAACAGTGACGTTGCTTTTCGAATGCTTAACCAGATGCTCGGCGATCGCAAATGAATTGGTCAGTACCTGCAGGCGACGAGCCGAAAGGTAGTGAACCATCTGGAATGTGGTCGTGCCGCCATTGATGATTATTGAATCACTTTCTTCGCAAAGAGCCACGGCCTGGCGGGCGATAGCCCGCTTCTTGTCGATATTGACGGATTCCGAAACGCGGAAAGAACGTGCAACAAGTTGCCCAAGCTGTGGAGGGTGTACGGCTTCTGCGCCGCCGCGGACACGCCGTAATTTCCCCTGCACATGCAATGCCGCAATGTCGCGCCGGATAGTTGCTTCTGACGCATCAGTCAGTTCGGCAATATCCTGAACGGTAATAACCGGCTTTTCCTGGACCGCGCTCAGAATTATCCGATGTCGCTCGCGTTCGTGCATGACTTCCTCCTGAGGCAACTATGACGGTTCAACAAGAAGTGTCAATCATAAACGATCACGATATATCGCACGATCGCAGATAATGAACGTTTCTGATTGTTTGTGATTGACATCGATCATGATGGTGCGCGATATCGGCATGAAGTGAAGGGTTACAAAGCAAACGTTTCTTGGGAGGAAAGTAATGTCGGATCAAAGCCGTCTTCTGGAAAACCGTTGGGACGACGCCTATGCCGCAATGCTGGATGAGCCGGGCAAGCTTCTCTATCGCTCGAACCTTCTTGGAAGTGACAAGCGGATTACCAATTACGGCGGCGGTAATACATCAGCCAAGGTACTGGAAACGGACCCTTTGACCGGCGACAGTGTGCGGGTCTTGTGGGTCAAGGGTTCCGGCGGTGACGTGGGCACAATCAAGCTTGATGGTTTCGCGACACTCTACATGGAAAAACTTGAAGCCCTGAAGACGATCTACAATGGCGTCCATGACGAAGATCGGATGGTTGGGCTGTTGCCGCACTGTACATTCAATCTCAATCCGCGTGCGGCATCCATCGATACGCCCTTGCACGGCTTCGTTCCCCATACACATGTCGACCATATGCACCCGGATGCAATCATCGCAATTGCGGCATCGAAGAATTCCCAGAAACTGACGAAGATAGTATTCGGCGATGAGATCGGCTGGCTTCCTTGGCGTCGCCCCGGCTTCCAGTTAGGACTCGATCTGGAAGATTTCGTTAAAGCGAATCCGCAAGCCAAGGGTGTTGTCCTAGAGAGCCATGGGCTGTTCACCTGGGCGAAGGATGCCAAGGACTGCTACCTGCTGACGCTTTCCATCATCAACAGGGCGATCGACTGGTTTGCGGCACAGACGGACGGCAAGGTCGTCTTTGGTGGGCCTGTTGTCAAAAGCCTTGATCAAGGAGAGAGGCGTGCAATTGCCGCAAGACTGATGCCGGAGATCCGCGGCCGGATCGGAAGCCTGGAACGCAAACTGGGCCATTTCGACGATCAGTCCTCGGTGCTCGAGTTTGTCAATTCGAAGAACCTGAAATCGCTCGGTCGCCTTGGGACGTCGTGCCCGGATCACTTTCTGCGCACGAAGATCCGCCCACTCATTGTCGACCTAGACCCGGTTCGACCGGATACTGACGCGGTTATCGCGGGGCTTGACGCGGCCCTTGAGTCATACCGTGCCGACTATATCCGCTATTATGACGTTTGCAGGCGCGACAATTCACCCGCCATGCGCGACGCTAATCCTGTCATCTTTTTGATCCCAGGTATCGGCATGCTATCCTTCGCCAAGGACAAGGCAACCGCCCGTATCGCCGGTGAATTTTACGTCAATGCTATCAATGTCATGCGCGGAGCATCCACTGTGTCCGAATATCAGGGGCTGCCTGAGCAGGAAGCCTTCGATATCGAGTACTGGCTGCTCGAAGAAGCCAAGCTACAGCGCATGCCAAAACCGAAATCACTTGCCGGCCGCGTTGCTTTCGTGACGGGTGGTGCAGGTGGGATTGGCCGTGCGACTGCGGCCAGACTGATGGAGGAGGGAGCTTGCGTTGTCTTGGCCGACATTGACGCCGAGGCTCTTGGACAGGCAAAGAATGAATTTTCGGCCTTGCATGGCAAGGATGCGGTGCACAGTATAGTTCTGGATGTGACAAGCGAAGATGCAGTGATCGCTGCCTTTGCAGAGGCATGTGTCGAGTTCGGTGGTGTTGACATCCTTGTTTCGAATGCCGGAATTGCATCGTCAGCGCCAGTTGAGGATACGACTCTTGGCATGTGGCAAAAGAACATCGATATCCTTGCCACTGGTTACTTTCTCGTATCACGCGAAGCATTTCGATTGTTTCGGCGACAGAATCTCGGCGGTAATGTTGTTTTCGTTGCGTCCAAGAATGGCCTTGCATCCTCGTCCAATGCTTCTGCCTACTGCACGGCCAAAGCTGCTGAGATCCACCTCGCGCGTTGCCTGGCCCTCGAAGGGGCAGAAGCGGCAATTCGTGTCAATACAGTCAATCCGGATGCAGTTCTGCGTGGCTCGAAGATCTGGGATGGCGAGTGGCGTGAACAGCGTGCCGCCTCGTCCAGGATCGAAGTTGATGAACTGGAAGAGCATTACCGCAAGCGCTCGATGCTGAAGCTCAATGTCTTGCCCGAGGATATTGCGGAAGCGATCTACTTCTTGGCCTCAGATGCCTCTGCTAAGTCGACTGGCAACATCATCAATGTCGATGCCGGCAACGCTCAAAGCTTCACACGTTAGTTGCCTGACAGGTAATGGAGTCTTGTCGATGCGGATGAAATTATTTTCAGTCGATGACCGAGTGAGAATTGGAAGAGGTGCGAGTGGTCTGCCTCTCGCAGGCTGGAGGAAAAAATGACGGACGTAAAGATCTCGCCCGACTTGATTGCTGAACACAATGACGTTCACGGTGCTACACTTGAATCGGAGTATGCTGCGCTCGGCGAAAGCTTGGCACGTAGAAATATTGATATCGACGTCATTACTGCAAAGGTAGCAGACTTCTTTGTTGCCGTGCCTTCTTGGGGCGTGGGAACTGGCGGCACGCGTTTCGCCCGATTTCCTGGCGTGGGGGAGCCAGGTCACATCTTCGACAAGCTGGATGATTGCTCCGTCATAAATCAATTGACACGTACAACGCCGAATGTCTCCTTGCATATCCCATGGGACAAGGCTGATGCGAAGGAATTGAAGG
Organism: Pseudomonadota bacterium; assembly: GCA_023390055.1. GTDB lineage: Bacteria > Pseudomonadota > Alphaproteobacteria > Rhizobiales > Rhizobiaceae > Neorhizobium. The sequence continues at coordinate 10,398 of JAEWDP010000006.1, forward strand.
CCAAGGCCGATGCACTTGGGATTGGCTTCGATGCAATAAACTCCAATACGTTCTCCGATGCGCCAGGCCAGAGCCATTCCTATAAATACGGGTCGCTCAGCCACACGGATGCAACGACCCGCCAACAGGCAATTGATCATAATCTCGAATGTATTGAGATCGGCAAGATAATTGGGTCCAAAGCCCTGACCGTGTGGGTTGCAGATGGCTCAAATTTTCCTGGTCAGAGCCATTTCACACGAAGCTTCGAACGTTACCTTGGGGCAATGGAGGAAGTTTACAAGGCGTTACCTGACGATTGGCGGTTGTTTACTGAACACAAAATGTACGAACCGGCCTTCTATTCGACGGTCGTGCAGGATTGGGGCTCCAATTACCTGATCGCCCAGACACTAGGAGATAAGGCTTTCTGCCTTGTGGACCTCGGTCATCACGCTCCAAACACGAATATTGAAATGATTGTCGCACGGCTTACCCAGTTCGGTAAGCTCGGAGGCTTTCACTTCAATGATTCCAAGTATGGTGATGACGATCTTGATGCAGGTGTTATCGATCCTTATCGACTTTTCCTCGTGTTCAACGAATTGGTGGACGCAGAAGAACGCGATGTCATTGATTTTCATCCAGCACACATGATCGATCAATCGCATAACGTTACGGATCCGATTGAAAGCCTGATCGCAAGCGCAAATGAAATCCGCCGTGCATATGCACAGGCGCTGCTTGTTGATCGGCTTGCTCTCGATGGGTATCAGGAATGCAACGATGCATTGATGGCGTCCGAGACCTTGAAGCGAGCGTTCCGTACAGATGTTGAGCCGATTTTGGCTGCTGCACGCCATCGTAGTGGTGGGGCTATCGACCCAATTTCAGCCTATCGCGCCAGCGGTTATCGCGAGATGGTTGCTAGAGAGCGTCCTTCCGTATCAGGCGGCTCGGGTGGTATTGTCTGAGGCGACTTAAACGATCTGCTAGATGGACAATTGCCTTTGGATCTGCAGCCGAGCTTCCAGACAATGTCGCTAGCAGCATAAGATAATTGCGCTGCTACTGATGCGCATCATCTATCCGGAACCAGGTCGTGATGGTGTTGAATCGCGCGGTTGACACCGGTGGAACGCTACTGCACCGATTGCAGGCCGGATGCATTATTATCCGGCCTGCTTCGCTCACGAGGACTGCAACAGCAACTTGTCAGACTACTCGGCCGCAACAAGTCTGCTCGGCCTTTCGGGCATCTTGTGACTTGGCGATGTCTTGTAGTGCGTTGCATAGATCATTGCCCCGACGAATGTCACACCTCCGACGAGGTTGCCGAGTACTGTCGGGATCTCGTTCCAGAGCAGATAATCCATCCACGTGAACTGCCCGCCAAGCATGATCCCCGACGGGAAAAGGAACATGTTTACGACCGAATGCTCAAACCCCATGTAGAAGAATATGGTGACGGGCATCCACATGCCAATCACCTTGCCGGGAACAGATGTTGACATCATGGCGGCGATCACACCCGTGGAAACCATCCAGTTACACATGACAGCGCGGATGAAAAGCGTGAACATTCCCGCCGCGCCTGCCTCGGCATAACCGATTGTCCGGGCTTCCCCAATCGTGCCGATCGCTTGGCCGACCACATCAGGGGCATGCGAAAAGCCAGTGGTGAAAATGATTGCCATGAATATGGCGGTTGTCATGGCACCGGAAAAATTGCCAACGAATACCAGCCCCCAGCTGCGCAGGATGCCGCGTAACGTAACCCCTGGGCGTCTTGCAAACAGGGCGAGAGGTGTCAGCGTGAAGACGCCCGTCAATAGATCGAAGCCAAGCAGGTACAGCACACAGAATCCGGCGGGAAAGAGTAAGGCGCCAAGCAGGGGCTCCCCGGTATTGACAGTGACTGATACGGCAAACGCGGCACCAAGTGTGAGGATGGCCCCGGCCATGTACGCCCGGATCAGGATATCTTTCGTTGACATGCGTATTTTGGATTCGCCCGCGTCGACCATTTTCGTTGCGAGCTCTTGCGGCAGCACATATGACATTACATTTGTCCTTCGGCGTTTATGGTTTCTATGAATGGAATCGCATGGGCTATTCAGCTGCGGCGGGCGTGATATTTCCCAACGCAATGAAGAGCTGTCCTTCATCGTTGCGGATTGGAATGGAGCGAACTTCACCGCAATCGGCTCCAAGGGCCCGACCGGTTTCCAATGAAATTATCCAGTTGTGGAGCGGGCAGGTAACCGCTCGCCCATGAACGATACCCTGACTGAGGGGGCCACCTTTGTGTGGGCATTTGTCGTCAATAGCAAAAACGTCATTCTCAGCAGTACGGAATACGGCAATCTTTCCCTGGGGGGTGTTTACGCAGCGTGCGCCGCGCAATGGAATTTCCGAAATGTCACCGATGGAGATCCAGTTCTGATTCACGATCATCACTCCGCTGCTTGTGAGAAACCGATAGTTGCCATCGGCTTGAACTCGTGTTTGTCTGTGCCGGAGACGCGCTCCGACCACGGATCGACCTGGGCGAATTTCTGAGAGAAGACGAAACGCTCGTACAACGCTCTTCGCCTTTCATCATCCGTTATGATCTGGTTGCGGATTTCATCGAGTCCGATCCGCTTAGCCCATTTGTATATTCGCTCCAGATAATGGGCCTGTTCGCGGTACATCTGGGTCAGAGCCACAATATGTTCGAGCGCCTCATCCTCCGTTCTCACGAGGCCAAGTATCTCAGTTCCTCTGATGTCGAGGCCTGCCGCACCTGCGAAATGGATCTCAAAACCGGAATCCACGCAGATGACACCGATATCTTTGCAGGTTGCTTCGGCGCAATTGCGTGGGCAACCGGAGACTGCGAGTTTCAACTTGGCTGGTGTCCAGGATCCCCACATGAACTTCTCGATACGGATGCCGAGGCCAGTGGAATCTTGAGTACCAAAGCGACACCAGTCGGAACCAACGCAAGTTTTTACCGTTCGAAGTCCCTTGGCATAGGCTTGGCCTGACACGAAGCCGGCTTTTCCAAGTTGAGCCCAGACGTCCGGCAAGTCATCCTTCTCGATACCGAGCAGGTCGATGCGCTGGCCACCTGTCACCTTCACCATCGGGATGTCGAATCTGTCGACAACATCGGCGATTGCCCTGAGCTCCGTCGAGCTTGTGACGCCGCCCCACATTCGCGGTACGACAGAATAAGTGCCATCCTTCTGGATATTGGCGTGAACGCGTTCATTGATGAAGCGAGACTGGTAGTCGTCGGCATATTCGTCAGGCCAGTCGCAGACGAGATAGTAGTTGAGGGCGGGTCGACATTTGGCGCAGCCGCAAGATGTCGTCCATTCAAGTTCCTGGATAACCGCGGCGACTGATTTCAACTTCTTTGCTCTAATAAGACGTCGTACTTCATCATGCCCGAGATGGGTGCAGGGGCACACAGGTGTGACGGCGGCAGGATTGTAACGGTCACCCAGTGTCAACGACATCAATTGTTCGACGAGGCCCGTGCACGAACCACAGGAAGCTGACGCTTTTGTGTGGGCCCGCACATCATCCAGAGATGACAGGCCCTTTTGTGTAATAGCTGAAACGATACTGCCTTTGCAGACACCATTGCAGCCACAGATTTCAGCATCGTCCGAAAGTGCTGCAATGGTAGCCAGCGGATCGAGAGGAGAGCCTGCCTGATGGGTCTGACCAAAAATCAAAGTGTCGCGCATTTCCGAGATGTCGGTCTTTTTCTTCTTCAGGTCGTTGAACCATGCGCCGTCGGATGTCTCTCCATAGAGAACGGTCCCGATAATCTTGTTATCCTGAATGACAAGCCGCTTGTATATGCCCGCAGTCGCGTCTCTGAGAACGATCTCTTCCCGACCGTCGCCGTCGGCAAAATCCCCCAGTGAGAAGAGGTCAATGCCTGTCACCTTCAGTTTTGTCGGCGTGTCGGAATGGACAAAGGCTGGCGAGTAGTCACCGACAAGATGCATTGCGGCGACACGGGCCATCTCGTAAAGCGGAGCCACGAGCCCATAGACCCGGCCATCGACCTCCGCACATTCGCCAAGTGCCAGAATATTGCTGTCGGATGTCTGCATTCCTTCATCAACCACAATGCCACGGTTCACGATGAGCCCTGCATCTTTGGCGAGGCCAATGTTCGGTCTGATGCCGACCGCCATAACGACGAGGGTGGCCTCGATGATGCGTCCGTCCTTCAGTTCTATGCCTTCGACTTTGCTGTCTCCAACAATAGCCTTCGTGTCAGCATTGCAGATGACCTTGATACCCCGCTCCTCCACCGCCTTTTGGAGAAGGTAGCCTGCGGCAGGATCGAGCTGGCGCTCCATCAACGTCGGCATCACATGCAGGACGGTGACGTTCATGCCACGTTGGGCCAATCCGGCCGCAGCTTCCAGACCGAGCAAGCCGCCACCGATCACGACAGCTTTTTCGCGCGATTGTGCAGCGAGCAGCATCGCTCGCACATCATCGAGATCGCGGTATGTGATGACACCTGGGAGGTCTTTGCCTGGTACCGGAATTATGAACGGGACCGAACCGGTGGCAATCACTAGGCGATCGTAGGTCTCAGTCACTCCGTGATCCGACGTCACCGTTCTTGCGTCGCGATCAATCGCGATGATCTTGTGGCCTTTGTAAAGCGTGATGCCATGCTCGATGTACCAGCCGTCGCCATGAATGACGATTTGCTCGTAGCTCTTTGCACCAGACAGAACGGGTGACAGCATGATGCGGTCGTAATTTACCCGCGGTTCTGCATTGAAAATCGTGACCTGGAAGTTGCCGGGCGCTTGCTCGAAAAGATGCTCCAGCATCCTTCCAGGTGCCATCCCATTCCCGATGATGACGAGCCTTTCTGTCATTGTGAGATTCCAGAAGAAAAGCTGTTCGTGGCCTTTTGGGAAGGTGTTTGCATTTTGCAGATCTCTTCTTGCTTGGTTGCTTGATCCAGAGATAAAAAAACGCCGCCCGATACTCGCTCTTGAGAAAAAGTCTCGATGAGCAAATTCCGTGCGACGTCAATGTCTCGTACCCAATCGCCGTTGATGGGACTGGAATAAGCAAAGCAAACACCGTGCCAGATCTCAATGCGAACATTAAGTAGCTGAAAATATTATATTAAACTTTTAGAAGATCTGCGCAAACATATTACGGTGAGGCGGAGTGCCCACCGTAATATGGCTATATAGTCGGCCGCTGGATTTGCAATCTGCGTCAAAAATGTGCAGGAATTTCGAGCGCCTGCAATTTAGTCGTATGCCGCTCAGGCGGGAGTTGCGCTGGCGGCGGCGACATTCTTGATAGTCAGACGATGTTCGCTACCATCACGCGCCTGCCATGTTATGGTTTGCCCGGGTGCTAGTCCGAGGAGAGCAACGCCAATAGGTGTCAATATGGAGACTCTCCCGGTGGCAATGTCAGCATCGCCGGGATAGACGAGGGTCACGGTGCGCTCTTCCCCTGTCTCGATCTCATAAGTGGCTGTTGAGCCCATTCGAATGATGTTGTCGGCGATCTGGTCGTCTTGGGCCACGCTTGCACGCTCAAGTTCTCCGAGCAGTTCATCTGCGACTTCCGGAAGCCGCTCCAAAGCGCCCTCAGCAAGGCCGGAAAGACGCGAGAAGTCTGTCTGCGCGACGATGATAAGCGGCTTTGAAGTTTTCGTTCGAATGTTTTCCATGTTTGTTACCTGTGACGCCACGCGTCGAAAGGTGTCGGCGGCGGCAAATTAAGTTAAGGATTGGTGTCGCGTTGGTCCGGCAAGTTTCCGGCGGTCGGTAAGGCCCCAGTCCCCGGGGCGCGACAGCGACCGGGCCGGGGTCAGGCTCCTGCGATAGGACACACCCTGTTGGGTAAATAGCGTGACTGTGCCAAAAATCTGTTCATCACCCATGATCGCTTCGCGCAGACCGCAAGTCAAGTCATTGGTGAGATACAAGATCGCCGCAGTTTCGAATGACGGTGAAGGATTGGGCACGGGATCCGTCGGAAGCCTTTCACAGGGCAGAGCAATGCGGAAAGTTAAGCGGGCCCCGGCGGAACTTGCTCAACGGTCATCTTTGTTGCAGAAACTTCCCTTTTCGGGGGTTATGCGGCAATCAATCGATGCGACTCGAGCCGGGTGTTAATCGTATGCTACCCTCACCGGTCGTTGGAGATGGCCACGCGAGCCTTTCTTCAGAAATATTGTAGAATAGCGGGTTTTTGCGTAAGCCTCGGGATGCGTCTGCGCTTCTTGAGTTCAGTAGTGCTCTCCCTCAGTGCTTCTTAAATCTCCTGGTGCAGGATCTCCAGAATGCGTGCAGCTTCGCGCCGTGAGCGCTCCGGAAAATGAACTAAACTGACCTTGGTATGGTGAGCGTCGCCCTGCGTAACGTGCCCAGAGGGGAAGCTGCGGAGACGGTGATCTGCCAGATTGACAATACCAGACGGGAGAACCGCGCACGGTAAGAGCGATGTTTCAGATTTAGGAATTTCTGGAAGCGTCGCAGCGAGCCGCTCGGTCAATCAATTGTGCGGGCATCCACACTACATGCAGGCGAAGAATGTCAAGTATGGTCCGTGACGGGCAACCGCTGCGTATCGCAAGCCCGGCCAGAGCATGATCCTGTTGTGACCGGGTGAATTTGCCCAACGCCTTACTACATCTTGAGGACTCTTGTGACGGTAGCCCACGTTCTCTCCACATCCTGCCATCCCGGCTGAGCGAGCTATTGCGATACGGCGATCACTCCCGGCATGGCTGATTTTCCCAGCGGCTGCCTGGGCTTGACTGTGCTGCGCCGCTAGGTCGTACAGCAGCGGATGTAAACGAACGGACGGTAAGCCATGTATTCGGCGATAGGAATTGATCGATGCCAAAGTTTGCCGTGTAAAGCTCAGATTACTTGTAGATGAGGCATCAACCGATCCAGTTGATCTCGTATCGATAGTAGGGGACGAGCCAACACATCCAGACACAATCGCGGAGGCCGCGATAACGAGTAGTCCTTTCATGGTTTCTATATCCCTATTCTAGTCCTCCGGCGGCCGCAAAGTCTGGGAGGAGGAAGCCGCTGGAAACTAAAAGGCGGCAGGGCGAAAAGGGTTCCAGCTTATCAGTAGCATGCGAACTCGGCTCCAGAAGAAACCGATCAAGTCCCCATTGGAATTGGGTAGCAGGCAGAGACAATCATGAAGGTGATACGTACCGCTGCAGATCTTGGTCGCCGGTGGTGAGCCTAGATCAACAGCGTTGCGGCCGTGACTACGCTGCGCGCGATCTCCGCCAGCTTCCTTTTCTCATTCATGGCCGACTTTCGAAGGAGCGCGAAAGCGTCTTCTTCCGAGAGGCCTCTCGTCTTCATCAGAATACCTTTGGCGCGTTCGATCACCTTGCGCTCCTCGAGCGCCGTTTTGGCGTGGGCGAGTTCCTGCCGCAGGCGACTGAAGGTCCTAAATCGGCTGACAGCCATGTCGAGGATCGGCTTGACCCTCTCCTTCTTGAGACCGTCAACGACATAGGCGGAAACGCCGGCTTCCGCAGCGGCCACGATGGATGCGGTGTCGGAGTGATTGACGAACATCGCAATTGGCCGGTCGGTAACTTGTGCCATAAGAAGCAACTGCTTCATGAAATCGTGTTCTGGCTCCTCAATACCAATGATGATGGCGTCCGGATTCTGGCGTTCTATGGCCTTGTCGATACCGCGGATATCATGGAGGAGGCTGAGCTGATGATGGCCGGCCTCTCGGAGGCCGTCCTCGATGATCGAGGCCCGAACGGCATTCTCGTCTATGATCAGGATCGTCAGTTGGGCTCGTTGCATGCGCTGGATGATGACGCACTGCAGCAAACTTGACAAGCCAAAAGCCTAAAAAATATCCCTAACATACGTGTGCATAAAAAGTATGCAAAAGGACGCGGATTGCGGCATTGTTACGGTTGAAAAGATTGCAGCGCGGGCTCTAATCGCGTGTGACGCATTCGTCCTTCCGAATTGCCTCGTCGTGATACCAGCAACTGTCATGAGCGATGGTCGGCCGACGATGCAAACTGTCTGGGTGTTGAAGAGTTAGCAGCGACGCAGGCTTGACGGGAAACTGATAAATCATGGCTGATACGCGCTCGGTTCTGGGAGCCATGGAATATTCCTCAAAAGCGGTATTAGGGGCAGAATATATAGCACAATTCTTGCGCACATGCATCAATAATGATCAATCTTGAGATGGCCAATCTCACTGCAATTCGGTCTCAAACTGGTTGGGAACCTGTTGCGGCTAAGGCATATTCTGCGCTTGACAACAGCAGACAACGAAACTGGCATGACAAATGCATGACAGCATGCACTCGCCGACGATGGACGCCAGGCGATCCGAAGCGGAAGCGTTCACTATCGATGCACTCCTGTCGAAGAAAGAGTTTCAATGACAAAGTATAAGCTCGAATATATCTGGCTTGACGGCTATACTCCCGTTGCCAATTTGCGTGGTAAGACACAAGTGAAGGATTTTGATGCCTTTCCGACGCTAGAGCAATTGCCACTATGGGGTTTTGACGGATCTTCCACGCTCCAGGCGGAAGGCAGCAGTTCGGATTGTGTGCTAAAACCCGTTGCTATCTTTCCCGACCCTGCGCGTCGCAATGGTGTGTTGGTGATGTGTGAGGTCATGATGCCAGACTGTGTCACGCCGCATCCGTCGAACAGCCGCGCGACTGTACTCGATGACGAAGACGCGTGGTTCGGATTTGAACAGGAATATTTCTTCTACGAGAACGGCCGCCCACTTGGTTTCCCCGAGCAGGGTTATCCGGCACCGCAGGGCCCCTATTACACCGGTGTAGGTCACAAGAACGTCGGTTCAATTGCTCGCGAAATTGTCGAAGAACATCTGGACCTGTGCCTTGCGGCCGGTATCAACCATGAAGGTATCAATGCCGAAGTCGCGAAGGGCCAGTGGGAGTTCCAGATCTTTGGCAAGGGCTCCAAGAGAGCTGCGGACCAGATCTGGATTGCTCGATACCTGCTTCTGCGACTGTGTGAAAAATATGGTATAGATGTTGAATTCCATTGCAAGCCTCTCGGGGATACAGACTGGAACGGTTCGGGGATGCATTGCAATTTCTCCACCAAGTTCATGCGTGAGGTCGGCGGCAAGGACTATTTCGAGGCGCTCATGGCTGCATTTGCAAGGAACTGGCAGGAGCATGTCAACGTCTATGGTCCCGACAACCATTTGCGTTTGACCGGAAAGCACGAAACGGCACCGTGGAACAAATTCAGCTATGGAGTTGCCGACCGCGGTGCGTCGATCCGTGTTCCACATTCCTTCGTGAACAACGGATATCGGGGCTATCTGGAGGATCGTCGTCCGAACTCTCAGGGTTGCCCCTACCAGATTGCTTCTATCGTTCTGAAGACAATTGAAGAAGTGCCAGTTTCCGCATTTGATCGTGATGCGGCCTGACTTTTGATGTGGTGCCGGATCAGGTCCGGCACCACATCCGCCGAAGATTTCTGGCATCTATTTCGATGCTGAAAAAATGTGTCAACTCACCTCAATGAACTGGACATCAGACAGGTCCCGCCCCTATGGCTGCCCAGATAGATTTCCATCGGGAGAATGACGCATGATGAATCCGCTGTTTAGTCTCGAAGGGCGGACTGCTCTTGTCACCGGCTCTTCGCGCGGGCTTGGGCTTGCAATCGCAACAGGCCTTGCAGAGGCGGGCGCAGCAATCATTCTCAATGGCGTTAGCGAGGAACGTCTGGAGAACACCGCCGCAAACCTTCGGGGTAAAGGGTTTGTCGTTCTGGTCGCAGCATTTGATGTGACTGATGAAGCCGCCGTGGTTGCGGCGTTCGAACGCTTTGATGAAGACGGCATGGTAATTGATGTCGTCGTGAATAATGCCGGTATTCAATACCGTAAGCCCATCGTTGAGCTCGATATCGATAATTGGCAAAAGGTGATCGATACGAACCTGACGAGTGCATTCCTCGTTTCGCGAGAGGCAGCAAAGCGCATGCTGCCACGCCGGTCAGGAAAAATGATCAATATCGGATCTCTGATGAGTGGGCTCGGGCGTGCAACGGTGGCCCCATATACGGCCGCCAAAGGCGGCATAAAGACATTGACTCAGGCGATGGCCGCAGAATGGGCCGAATACAACATACAGGCAAACGCAATAGGTCCGGGTTACATGTTGACGGACATGAACCAAGCGCTGATCGACAATCCGCAGTTTGACAGCTGGGTGAAAGGTCGTACGCCGTCGCGTCGTTGGGGAAAGCCCGAAGAACTAGTCGGGGCTGCGGTCTTTTTGGCTTCTGAAGCTTCAGATTATGTTAATGGTCAGATCATCTACGTGGATGGCGGCATGAGCGCGGTCATATAGATTTACACCACCGTCGCTGGCGAACGAGAGGCAAGGTACCTTCCCGCAAGTTTTATTGCGGAAAGGCAGCGACGGCGATTGTCTCAGCTTATTCGGCAGCCACTTGCGGCAGGCATGCATCGCATATCGCTAAAACATGTTGGTGACTGGTTCCGCAGCATCCTCCAAGGATACGCATCGTCGGATAGACAGTCCGCAACTGATGGTAATGCAAGCCAAGGTCATCTGGATTGCCGCTGTCCAACTCCGTGGAGTTGTCAAGCTCCTCATGGCTCTTGGTGGACGCATTGGCGCGGATACCGCCAATGCGCCTTACCCAGTCCTCACCTCGCTCCAGTGCGCTCGCAAAATGCGTGGGATGGGCACAATTGATCATATAATAAATAGGTGAAGTATCGCATTCTGCGTCAGTGCGCTCGACCGCCTCGCGTAGCGATGCGCCGCTGGCAAGGCGGCCATCAGTCTCGACCGTGAATGAAATGACACAGGGAATTTCGGCTTTCCTGGCCGCTCGGGCGATGCCGATCGCTTCATCCGGATTGTTCATGGTGAAGGCCGTCACCATGTCTGCGTCGGTCTCTGCAAATGCGCGCACCTGGAAGGCGTGATATGCCTCGGCTTCAACAGCACTCATGACGCCTTGCCTGTAGCCGTCACCACGTGGCCCGATCGCGCCGCTCAATATGATAGGTTGTCCTGGTCGCTCCCATTTGGTCCGCAATTGCGCGAGCTGTTCTACCGAACGTCTGTTGAGTGCGCGTAGCGCCTCAAGGTCATAACCAAGTTTCATGCTCCAATCCGGATTTGCACGCCAGGTTGCGGTATCAAGGACAAATCCAAGTTTGCGGTTGCTAGCGATGGCGAGATAGGTCTCATAGTAATTGCTGAGTTCTTCTCGACCTATCGGATCGTCGAGAAGCGTAAACGATGCGAAATGTGGCAATTCGATTCCACGTTGAAATATCAAGGTGGTCTCGAGGCCACCATCCGTTAAATAGGTGCCGCCGTGAAGCTGCGGCAGATCTCGCCGGTATTTGGTCATCTTACTCTCCCATGATAGATTATGATCCGGTCAATACTTCGCTATCCGGACCAACTCCTTAGAACTCCAATCCTTGCAGGAATGGATCCCGTTGATCTAGCGAACTTGCGGTACAGTTCTGCGTATGGCTTGGAATAGCCCTTTGAAGCCGAGGATTTGCCCATGGCCCATGCTGGTGAAACAGTAGGATCTGGACCGGGAACTGTACCGGCGGTACAGCATTCGGATGGCCGTATGCAGGGCAAAGGAGCCGCAACGCGCATGCGAATTCTGGAAATCGCCCAGACATCGGTGCTTGCAAAGGGATTTGCTGCGACCTCGATTGAAGAGCTGATAGCCGCAGCAGGAATCACAAAAAGCGGCTTCTTTTACCATTTCAAGGACAAGAACGAACTGGCGAGGGCGATGGTCCGTCGTTACGTGGCAGAAAATGATGACATATTCGACAATATTTTTGGCCGAGCACAGGAACTGACTGATGATCCACTGCAAGCGTTTCTGCTTGGCCTGAAGTTGCTCGCGGAATTGACGCGCGATTTGCCAGGGGGGCATCCAGGCTGTCTGATTGCTTCGATTTGCTACCAGGAAAGATTATTTGATCGAGAGGTTCTGCAGCTCAATGCCACGTCCGTGAAGAGATGGAATGAGCGATTCCACGGCTATCTGACGGAGATTGCGACCGTGTATCCACCACGTGAGCCTGTCGATCTTGCTGACATTGCCAACATGCTGGCTTGTACATTCGACGGTGGCATCA
>JAEWDP010000009.1 GCA_023390055.1 Pseudomonadota bacterium
TCAACCGGCGTCTGGCAAAGGATTTTGAGCGCTACTCAGCGACAAGCCTGGCCTTCATTCAGACCGCAATGATCAAGCTCATGACAAGAAGGCTGGCCCGCTATCCGCTTTCTTGAACAGACTCTAAGATTACGTTGGTATCAAGTAGACATATTACAATAAATCTGCAGGACGCGGCAGGTCACGAGAACGTTCTGTTTGACAATTGATATCCGCGATTTTTGGCATGGACAGCGCCTCAACGATGTTCCGGTGCTTACCTGTGATCCGTTGATAGTCCTCGATGCTCAGAAGAACCTGCGTTGGTCTGCCTCGATTGGTAATAAATACCGGCCCCTGCTTGAAGCCTTCTGTGCTTGGTTGGCATTCTGCTGAAACTCGCGACTGGATAAGGTTGTTATGGTCAAGGGGGCACCTGCCAAGTCGTCTTATTTTTGTAGATACATTAGAACATCAGGCGTGAAAACAAAGGCCCGCCTACTCACCTGCACGGCAATTGGGTTGACGCGTCACATTTGCGGGAATGGAATGGCTAAATCTGTGGGAACCCAATCGGTTCGTTGAGGAGCTTCCGACGATGGTCCTATCCGAGATTGCCGCCCTTGATGCAGAACTTTTCCAGGCGTGCTTTTTCCGTTGGCTGGCTGCACTGACCGGAGCTCGCAACCAGGCTCGATCTCTCCCCACCAAGACTACGCGCCTATGCGCGTGAGACGGTCATTGCTGAGAAGCTTTAGGCGATGTTCGATCTGGGCTGAACCAACAACGGAATGAAGGATTTCGATGGCATCTGGATTCTCGGCCGATTTGTTCACCTTCGATGATGACGGATTTGCAAAAGCGATCGCCGCAACCTTCGTGTGGCGCGAGACAATGGCTCGACCGAACTACCGAATGCGCTTACGGGAGCATTTAAGGTCGACGTACAGAAGCAGAAGACATGGCGTGCCATTGTCGAAGATGTTGCAACTGATCCAGGGACTCTCGCCTAGGTTCTTGAGGAACTCACTGGCTTCTTGATGCCACAGGCGAAAAGAGCCAAAGGATTCGGTTGATCGTAGTAGAGTAGACGGTTGTGCTGAGAGAATATCCAGGCAGTTTCGATTCACTGTCGACGGCCAGATACCGCCACATCACTCAAACGTGCTGCCAATCAGCCGGTTCCACTGTTCTCCGGCCAGGCCATTGAGAAACGCATCACCCGACCGGATCTGCTTGGCGATCGTCTTGTCGCGGCAGTGGATGATGCTTGACGAGACGTTGAGCAATGGGACACGTCGACCAAGGATTGTCTCCATGAAATTCGGCTGCATCCGTCCGCGCACGAGGCTGGCGCCCCGTCTTGCCGCATCAACGATGAGAGCGTCGAAGACGGCGTCTTCCAAGCCTTGGCGGGCCACAATCTGCAGGACGCGTGCAGTTGAATTTGACCTGACATGGTAGAGAAAGGCACCGATCGCCGTGTCGTTCCGATCGAAGACCCCGGAAAGTATTGCCTCTCCAAAGGACGGCTTGGGCAGGGCCTTGCGCACAAGAGTGGTAAGGTCCTCCAGCGCAAAGGCCGGTCTCAGCAGGAAGCTTTCAGTGCAGGTTGTGAAAATTTCCGCGAATTGATGTGCATTGATCGTACGCGTGGTCGGGCCGATCCGCCTTTGTTTATCGGTCATGGCGATCCAGCGCGACTGATCGGCTGCCATCCTTCGTCGCAACAGCCGGTCGACTGGATAGGCGACAGGCTTCAGATATTTGAGAAATGGCAATCGGCCTGAGGCGGCATCCATCATCGCGGCTGCGGGTCTGATGACACGGATCCAGTCAAGACTGTGTTGGGCAAGCGCAGTGGCGCCAAGGCTGCGCCACATGCGCAGGGAAACCTCACTTGCCGTATCGGTAAAGGACAGATCCTGCGGGCCGTTGAGCGTGGTCTTCAAAAGCTTGGCTCCGGCCAGTGATCCGGCTTTTTCGCCGTCGACCATGATGGAACTGCATAGCGCCATGCGAAGCGGTCTGCCTGCCAATGACATCGGCAATGCATGAACGCCGATAAAGCCGCAAACGGCACCCGTCTCATCGACATAGACGTGCGAAGGCAGGTCTGGGTGACAGGCCGGATCATCAAAGTAGACGGCGCGGATATCGCTGAGGAGGGCTGGCGATGGCGCAGTGGTGCGGTGGAGGAATATCTTTTGAAACAGGGTCGCGACGGCAAGGTCGTCTTCTGCCATCAGCGGTCTGATCGTGCCCTTCTTGTGCATGCGTCTTCGTCCCTGCTCCCGGTCCCATCTTGCCTGATTGCCGGTATAACAACAGATGGCTGAGAAAAAATCGGTCTTCACAGACATGGTGAAGACCGTATTGCTTTCGTGCCGGGTTTTGGAAGCCTTCAAGGGCAGGGATGCAGTTCAACCTCCTGTCCGGCCTTGGCAGCAAGCTCGCGACAATTGCCATCATGACAAAACGTCCAGCCGCTGCCCGTTGCTCCTGATGCTGCAAGCGACAGGCTTGGAATAGGAGCAAGTCCGGGTGTCCATACCCACCAGCCATCCTGCAGTTTTGCATCCGGTCCAGGCTCCATGCCGGCCCCTGAACTTTGTACAGCCGCTTCGCTCAGGGAAAGGCCTGCCGGCGTAACCGTCCAGGCCTCGCGCCACTGCGTCTTCTGGACGGAATGGGTCCACGACAGTGTGAAGGTCGTGATGGCAAGGACGATTACCTTTCCACCGGTGACGAGGCAAAGGCTCATTGGGCGACAACGTTGCGTAATGCGCGACGTGAACGCCACCAGTGCTGCCCGATCAGCAGGATGCCTATCGCCCAGCCAAGCTCATCGGTCAGCGGTATTGCCAGCACAACCAGAATTCCGGCGATAAATGCGATGAGCCGTTCCCACAGGGACAAACGAGCAAACAGGAAGCCGACGACGGCAATGCCCCAGAGCGCTATGCCGAAACAGGCCTTGGCGACAATATAGACCACCTCGACCGGATATCCCCAGACCGCAGCAATAGGTCCCGGATCCTGCAACATCAGCGCCGGTGTATAGACGGCCATGAAGGGTACGACAAACCCGGCGGTCGCGAGCTTCGTAGCGTCGATCGATATGCGCAGGCCCGAGACCTTGGCCATTGGTGCGGCGGCAAAGCAGGCAAGTGCAACCGGTGGCGTGAGATCCGCCATGATCCCGAAATAGAAGACGAACATGTGGCTGACGAGCAGCGGAACGCCAAGTTCAAGGAGCGCCGGGCCCGCCAAGGATGAGGTAATGATGTAGTTCGGAATGGTCGGAATGCCCATGCCCAGTATAAGGCAGGTGATCATCGTCAGGATCAGTGACAGGAACAGATTGTCCTCACCAATGCGGATGATGAAGCCGATGAAGGTCGATGCGATGCCGGTGAGCGTCAGCGTGCCGATCACAATGCCGACGATGGCACACGCAATCCCGACGGGCAGGGCGTTCTTGGCGCCTTCCGCCATGGCATCGCGGCAGATTGCCAATGTATCCTTGCCGCCTTTGACAAAAAAGCATCCGGCGATCAGTGCTACAATAAC
>JAEWDP010000024.1 GCA_023390055.1 Pseudomonadota bacterium
AGAGCCTCTGCTGCACGTTCAGCCTCGCCTCTTCGTGCATCCTTCACACGGTTCAACGTCATGCCGTCCTGCTTCCAGAGCTTGGCGCTTTCGCCACGTTCGCCAAAGGATAAGCACGCAACAGTGATGTCGTAACCCATTGCAGCATGCAGTGCGATGGCGCCGCCACAGCGCCAGACAAAATCTGCCGCGTGGGCGCTGATGACGAGTGCGGTTTTTTTTGCTTTGTTTTCCGTGGACATACGTAAACCTCCTCGATGTTTATCCTACGCATGGTCTTCAAAGCGATCCAGATCAAATGGAAAGACTGCCTCTCCTCATAAGTTCTAGCTATACCTGCTGGAACACAAGCCCAAATTTTGTAACGGTGTTCATAACAGAGGAGAATGTCAGATGCCTGAGACTGTGAAAGATTTGAATGGGATCACCTTTATTGGTTTTGGCGAGGCGGGTCATGCAATTGCGTCGGGCTGGGAAAGGGCTTCTCTTTCTGATGTGCGCGCTTATGACGTGAAACTGCATGATCCCGATGCTGCTGATCTCGTGCTGACACGCTGCCGCGAAGCCCATGTGACAGGTGTTTCCGATATGGCGGAAGCCATGGATGGGGCCAATCTGATCTTTTGCGTTGTGACAGCGGATCAGGCTCTGGAAGCGGCGCATGCTGCGGCACCTTTTCTCGAATCCGGCACGTTGTGGCTCGATTGTAATTCCTGTGCACCCCAGACCAAACAGGCAGCGGCAAAAGTGATTGATGGCGCAGGGGGACGGTATGTCGATGTGGCAGTCATGGCCCCGGTTTATCCCAAACGGCACCTGGTACCGCTTCTCCTTGCTGGCCCACATGCTGAAAATGCAGCTGAGACAATCAAACAGTTGGGAATGCGACCCGAAACGACCGGAACGAACATAGGTGATGCCTCAAGCGTCAAGATGTTGCGTTCAGTAATGATCAAGGGTTTCGAGGCGTTGACGGCCGAATGCTTTCTGGCAGCCCGACGCGCAGGAGTTGAAGAAGCAGTTCTGGCATCGCTTCAAGCGTCGGATCCGGGAATCGACTGGCGGGCGAGGGCCTCCTACAATCTTGAGCGGATGATTGTGCATGGAGCCAGACGTGCAGCGGAGGTAGAGGAGGTTTGTGTCACCTTGCGGGCTTTCGGACTACCAGATTGGATGAGTAGTGGAACCGTTGTCTGGCAAAGAACCGTCTCAGAACTTGGCCTATCGCCAGGTGAAAATGAGCTGAGCGCACGATGTGACGCTGTGATTGGCCGACTATGATCCCTCGGAATATGAGACACCTCAGGTTGTTTGCAGGTGTGTCAGAACTCAAGTCCTTGACCTTGGCCTCGGAGCGTTGGCATCTCTCCCAGCCAGCAGTAACACAGGCAATCAACAAGCTTGAACGTGATACAGGCGGGTTGCTCTTCGAACGCAGACCCCATGGCTTCTTTTTGACACCACGTGGCGAGGTCTTGTTGAAGCGCGTCGAAAGTGCGTTTGGCATTCTTGATCCAGCTCTGAATGGGATCTCGCCTCGGTTGCGGGTATCGATGACGTATGCGCAGCTGCTCGCATTGATTGCGGTAAGTGAAAGCGAAAACTTTACGCTGGCCGCCCGGCGTCTTGGGCTGGCACAACCGACTGTGCACAGAGCTGTCACCCAGGTTGAGCAAGAGGCGGCCCGCAGTCTGTTCGAGCGGACTTCGTTCGGCATCATTCCGACACGGCTTTGTCAGGCTCTTGCGCAGGCGGCCCGACTCGCGATCTACGAACTTGATCAGGCGGATGCGGAACTGACCGAGTTTGATGGTGGAGAAGCTGGATCAATCGCTATCGGTGCAATGCCTCTTGCTCGCACAGTTCTCCTGCCTCAGGTGCTGGTCCGATTTCGTCAGCAATTCCCGGTGTTTGCAGTGCGAATACTTGACGGTACTTATGATGCTTTACTCGGAGGATTGCGGCGCGGATCCATCGACTTTCTTATTGGAGCGCTAAGAGATCCCGCGCCAATCGGCGACGTGATCCAAGAACGCCTGTTCGATGACAGGCTGGCAATTCTGGCACGACCGGAACATCCGCTTTCGATGCACAGCGTGATTACGATCGAGGATCTTCTGGCCTATCCCTGGGTGGTGCCGCGTCAAGGCACGCCAACTCGGTCCCAGTTCGAAACAATCTTCACTTCGGCCGGCACGGAGTTGCCAAAGCAACTGATTGAAACCGGTTCGCTTCTACTGATGCGAGGGGTGCTGACCGAGAGCGATCATCTCGGTTGTATTTCTCGCCACCAGTCGCAAGCCGAAACCAACCATGGTCTTTTGAGGCAATTGCCCTATCCAGCCGACCAGCTCATTCGCCCGATCGGCCTCACCTATCGGGAGAATTGGCGCCCTACGCGAATACAGGCTCGAATGGTGGACCTGGTCACCGAGTTAGCCCCCAAGGTCGTCGAATATTAGGATCAGGCAGTAAGATGTAAGAACTCTGCAATGACCTGATCGTAAACAGACCGTTTGAAGGGAACGATCAGGTCAGGAAGATCCGTTAGCTGTTTCCACTCCCAAGCATCAAATTCCGGATCGTGAGCCACCGGTGGTGGATTGATTCTGATTTCCGCTTCGTTGCCTTCGAATCGAAATGCGAACCAGCGCTGGCTTTGACCGCGATATCTGCCTTTCAGGCTGATACCGATCAGTTGCGGAGGCAGATCGTACTTGATCCAGCAGCGAGATTGCCCGAGAAGCGATACCGTCTGGATACCAGTCTCCTCGTAGAGTTCACGGTAGGCGGCTGCGAGGGGATCTTCGCCTTCGTCGATACCACCCTGGGGCATCTGCCATAGATGTTGTGAGGTATCATCCCCAGCATTCGTGTCCGCGATGCGGCGACCAGCCCAGACAAGCCCATCCTTGTTCAGAACCATCACGCCAACGCACGGGCGATAGGGTAAATCCTCTGCCCTCAGCTGCGATTTCCTTGCCATGTCCCGTATCCTGTTTCAGAATTTTTCAGGGTCTTCGACCAAGGAAGAAACCCCGACGACTTCGATGCCGCGGCCCCGGCTTTCCTGCAACCATTGCGCAATTGCGTCAACGGACTCGTCGAACGCTGAAGCAACACCGATTGCGCTTCCCTTGCGAAATGCAATCCGTTCGAGTTCGTCAAGCTTCTTCAGGATTGCACCTCTGCTCAGGTCGGTGTCGAGCGTCAAATCCGCAAACCCATGGGGTAGGGCAAGTGCCTCGGCAAGTTCGTTAGTGGTTGAGCTCGCGGATGAACCGTCGTCCAGAAACAAGAGCCCCCGTCTCGCGATATCGCGAAGCAGCGGCTCAAGAGAGACGGAATCCGACAGGAGCCGTCCACCCAAGTGGTTCATAATACCCGTATAACCGGTGATCTGGGCCATGGCCTGATGCAGTTGCGCAAGATTATCCTCTGGTCTTGCACCGGCAAGCAGTATGTTTGGGTCGCGCTCGGTGGATGAAAAACTGAAAGGTTCCATTGGAACCTGCAGCAAAACTTCATGGCCCTTCCGGCGCGCATTCTGCATCCAGCGCTGAAGGCTGTTACCTGTTGCGGCAAATGCGAGTGTGATTTCGCCTGAAAGTTGATTGATGGCCCTTTGGGTTCCAGTCTGACTAAGACCAAGCCCCCCCACTATGATAGCGATACGCGTGCCTCGCGCTCCTGACCATGGGCGGGCGTACTGGTCCATCGGACGCAAACCATCTGACCCAACGATAGGAAGCAGGCCATATTGCGACGTCTCCAGCAAGTCTTCATTGGGAGTACCTGCCAGCCGTGGATCTTGTCCGGTTTGGGATGGATTGACAATAGCTGGCCCATCTTTGCCCCGGTGGTAAGGCGAAAACCTGGTCACAACTTTTCCATCGTCAGTCAGTGTTCTTTCGATGATCGCTCCGGAGGCAAGAGTTACAACTTGTGCTTCCTGCGGTGGCAGAGACGTAGCCGACACCCCAGCAGAAGGCACTCCATTTGCCTGGTGCGCTACAACGTGGCCGGTTTCCGCGCCCGGGGGGCGGGCCCGCATTGTATAGATGGAAAAGCCGACTAACCCTCCCACGACCAGCAAGCCGACCAAAACATTGGCGGATGGGCGAAATCTTCGTCGCCCAGTCGGCCGGTTCTGCCCGAGCGGGGCCTGAAGATCTGGTTCCAAGAGGATGGTCCGCGGAATAAGGTGAAGGTTGGGAAACTGGACTAGGTCCAGCTCCCTACCTGTTATTGCTTGACGGCGGCGGCAGCCTTGTCGGGGCTGGGCGGGAAGCTCTCATCGGTCTTGTTTCCACGGAGCAAGTCGAGCGCATAGTTCAGTTGTATGTCGTCCTTGGCCTCCGGTGGAACATAGGCAGCCGAGCCTGAACCCTCTTCGGTTTCATTCTGGCCCTGGATATGCCCGCGCAAACCGGATTCGCCTTCCGATCGTATCTTACCCTGCAATTCCTCCGGAAGCGGCTGTTCCACCTTGATGTCAGGTTCGATGCCGGTACCTTGTATCGACTTCCCAGAGGGGGTGTAATAGAGGGCCGTCGTAAGGCGCAGCGCACCGTTTTCCCCAAGTGGAATAATGGTCTGAACCGAACCCTTGCCGAATGAGCGTGTCCCGACAACAGTCGCACGTTTCAGATCCTGGAGAGCGCCCGCGACAATCTCTGAAGCAGAAGCAGAGCCACCGTTGATGAGAACTATAACAGGCTTGCCGTCGGTCAGATCGCCAGCACCAGCATTGAACCGACGGGTTTCATCAGCATTGCGGCCACGAGTTGAGACAACTTCACCGCGTTCGAGAAAGGCGTCAGACACGTTGATTGCCTGATCGAGAAGGCCGCCGGGATTGAGGCGCAAGTCCAGAACGTAGCCTTTCAATTCGTCGGCAGGTACTTCGTCCTTGATCTTCAGGATTGCCTTTTCGAGATCATCATACGTTTTCTCGGTGAAGGAGATCACACGAAGGTAGCCAACGTCGCCTTCCACGCGCGACTTGACCGCACGTACGGAAATGATCTCACGAACAATAGTGATCTCAATTGGCTTATCTGCACCTTCCCGAAGGACAGTCAGCTTTATTGGTGTATTTACGGCACCGCGCATTTTCTCGACTGCTTCTTCAAGCTTGAGGCCACGGACGGCCTGTCCGTCGATCTCTGCAATGAGGTCACCGGCGAGAATGCCTGCGCGTGATGCCGGTGTATCATCGATTGGCGCAATCACTTTGACCAGCTCGTCTTCCATCGTCACTTCGATACCAAGACCGCCGAATTCACCGCGCGTCTGCGTGCGCATATCCGCTGCGTCCTTCGCATTGAGGAAGCTCGAATGCGGATCAAGCGAGGTAAGCATGCCATTGATGGCACTCTCGACCAACTTTTCTTCATCCGGCGGGGTCACGTATTGCGCGCGGATCCGCTCGAAGACGTCACCAAAAATCGACAATTCCTTGTAAGTCGAAGGGCCCGCAGCCTGTGCTGGCACTCCGGCAGTGTAAATGGCGCTCATGGCGGTTGCACCCATCAGCGCACCGACGATCACAAGAGAAGCCTTACGAATCATTTCGTGCCCTTCCGATTTCCCTAGCGGCCCACCATGGTTTCGAATCGACTGGTGCGCCGTCCTTCCTGAATTCAATGTAAAGTGTGGGGCGGTCTGTTTCCAGAGTTAATGCCGTAGCACTCGCCACTCTTTTCTCGCCCATTGCGGCAATTGGCTCGCCTGAAAGAACAAATTTTCCTTGCCGTGTCCTTACTTCATCCATTCCTGCAAGAACGAGGTGGTAGCCATCGCCCGCGTTCAGGATGATCATTTGCCCGTAGCTTCGAAATGCGCCTGCATAAACCACCAACCCATCGGCGGGAGCCGTCACGATCGCTCCAGATTGTGATGCCACCGTCATGCCAACCGCAGTATGTCCCGTTCCATCTGCATCACCGTACCAACGTAAAACATCCCCGATAACGGGAAGTTCTAGCTTTTTCTGGAGGCTCGAAAACGCGTATGCGGGCGCAATGCGGTTTTTGTCAGGCAGCGTATTTTCTGCACGTTCTCTTGCGCGTTCCCGCTCTTCTTGGGAGA
This sequence comes from Pseudomonadota bacterium, assembly GCA_023390055.1. Lineage (GTDB taxonomy): Bacteria > Pseudomonadota > Alphaproteobacteria > Rhizobiales > Rhizobiaceae > Neorhizobium. The sequence goes on from JAEWDP010000024.1 coordinate 6,094, forward strand.
ACTGTCGTTGACGTTCTTCTTCTTCCCGGGCCTGTCGTACAGCCTCTCGAACGGAAGTAATTTCCCCTTCGAGGGATTGAATCAGGCCTTCGAGGGATGTTGCTTGCCCAGCGAGTTCTTCCGAACGGCGGCGTTCCGCTTCCAGTTGAGCCGTACTCTCGAGGCTCAGTTTCTCATTTTCGGCAAGCAGGATATCCATGCGCTTTTCTTCTTCCAGGCTTTTCTCAATTGTCGTGGAGACGACACCCTTTTCAGCAATGGCCTCGGCCTTGAGCGTGGCAAGAGCACTAAGATCGGCAACCAGCCTGTCGGCCTGTGCACGCATTCCTGGAACGACAGCGCCGAGAAGAATTGCGCTTCGCACCGATGCGAGCGCATCTTCCGGTGTCACGAGCAGAGCAGGCGGAGGATTGCGGCCCATACGTTGGAGAGCTGCCAGAACTTCCGCCAGAATATCCCGGCGGCCGCGCAATGATGATCTAACCTCCTCCTCGCGTAAGCGGAGCTGTGCGAGCCGGTCTTCACTGAGGCTGATCTTTTGTTCAAGATCTTTTCGTCGTGCTGCTGAATCAATCAGGGCTTGCCGCAGGTTTGAAGTTGTCTTTTCCAGCTCTGCGATGTTCTGCTCAATTGCAGCTGCTTTCTCAACCGACAGGGTGATCGTCTTGCTTAGGGCCTCGAGCTCACCACGTGCCTCGTCCTTCTTCTGTTGAAGTTCGATTGCCGGATCAGGCGGGCCGATTGACTGTTCAATGACCTGGGCGCGAAGCGTCAATCCGGCCGGCATAGCCGGCAAGCAAGCCACAATCGCCAAGGCGCCCACCAATGGGAGCGGCAACCTGGCGGCGATGTATTTCAATGTTCGGCTCATGCAATTCCCGGTTGCCGCGATCACAGCAACCTAAGCCTTTTTCTTATTCAAGGCCACAAACAAGCGCGTGTTCGGATGTGATGAAATCAAGCACGGTGATACGGATGCCCGGACAGGATGGTAACGGCCCGATAGAGCTGCTCTGTAATAAGGATCCTGACGATTTGGTGCGGCCATGTCATCGAACCAAGATTGATGACCGCAGTGGCTTTGGTGTGCAGGCTCTTATCAAGTCCGTCTGCGCCGCCGATCGCGATCATGAGCTCGCGTTTCCCACTGTCACGGAGGCGGCCGATAAGTTCCGCAAACCGCTTGCTGTCAAGGGATTTTCCCCGCTCGTCCAGCAGGATCAACAAAGCGCCGTCGGGGAGTGCTTTCTCCAATGCGGAAGCTTCTTCCCGCTTACGCGTTTCAGCGCTGGAAGCGCGGCTTTCAGAAACTTCCATGAGGCGTGAAAATTCAAGCCCGACCGCTGGCCCGGCCTTGCGGAAACGGTCCAGGTAGCGGGACGCAAGTTCCTTTTCTGGGCCGGCCTTTAGCCGTCCCACGGCAAAAAGGTTAATATGCATGTCCTGCTTCCTGTTCCTTGATATCTCTCTAGTCTGAGGCCAGAGATTTCTAGTGCGCTCTTGCGTGACATTGAGCCGGCGGCGCGTTTCTTCGAAGAACCACTGTCAATCCTACGATATCGTTCCCGTCACAAATAAGCCTAGCGTATGCTTCGCCTTCGGAAGATCCATTGCCCTCCCAGATGGGCATTTCCGTCCGAAACACACTCGACCCAACTTAACACAACGCAACAAAACCATACCTGTGTCCGCGGATCATTGCCGGCACTGTCTCCTGGCCGGACCTGGCAAGAGATTTCTTCCCCGGATAATTTCGTGTGTTTACTGCCGATCTAGACATGGTCCGGGCTGCACGCCCTCGATAAGAAACTATCGCGCGGTTTAGGCCGACCACGTTCGACGTCTTGTGCAGGTCGTTGCGGTGCGCATTGCTGCTAAGGAGGGGAGAGCGAGGGCTGCAAGACCACTCGCACTATTATTCACCACCCTGAACAACTGACCTTTCACGCACCGCGCAAACCAGTCGGCCGGCAATCCTACTGCAGCCGTTCATCAAATAGCCCGAGCCGGATCAGAGCATGCCTGATGCGGGTTAATGCAGTGTACCGTCATCGATACTGGGAGCTGCCCACATCTTCTCGATGTTGTAGAACTCCCGAACTTCAGGTCGGAACACATGAATGATGATATCTCCGGTATCAATCAGCACCCAATCGCCTGCCTCCAGCCCTTCGATGCGAGGCGTTCCAAGTCCCTCGTCCTTCAGGTCCGAAATAAGGTGGTCTGCAATGGATGTGACATGCCGATTAGAACGTCCGGACACGACTACCATGTAGTCTCCGAGCGCGGATTTGCCGGCAATATTGATGGTGGTAATATCTTCTGCTTTAGAGTCCTCGAGGCTTGCAAGGACCAGTTCAAGAGCTCGGGCGGCAGCATCGGCGCCACGTTCCAGGCTCTGCGGGAGAATGCCAGGCATCTTTCCCTTGGCGTGCACTGTTGTCAGGGTTTGTCCTTTCTTCAGAGTAACAGCTACAGCACTGTAAGCGAATCCGTTGTCATCGGCCGCTGATGAAAGGTGGCATTGAACTTAAAATGTTTCAAGAGAGGGCTCGCAAAACGTGATGAGTAGCCGACACGTCCCCTATTGGTCCTTGACAGAGCGGATGCGAAGACTGGTCGAGCTCAGCATTGAACGTGGGCCGTGGATAAAGGTCCATGCCGGTGCCCGCTTTCGCCAGAGAATACCTGCATCTGCCTCGTCTACGCGTGCATAATGGAACGTTCGGCTCATCCTCGCCGAGAGAAAGGACAATGTGGAGCCAGGACGGTCGATTACGGCAATCGGAAAGGTGCTGACGATTGACCGCCATTGTTGCCACTGGTGAAACGTCTTGAGGCTATCGGCACCCATTATCCAGATGAAATGGACTCCATGGTTTCGTGCACTGACATGTGCAAGTGTGTCAGCGGTATAGGACGTTTCCAGGGTCTTCTCGAAAGCCGTGATCTTGATGCGTCGGTCATGGGTCAGCTGCTCGCTCATTGCGATCCGGTCGCATAGAGGAGTAAGTTCCTTGCGGCTTTTCAATGGATTGCCAGGAGTGACCATCCACCATAGCTGGTCGAGTTTGAGACGGCGCAACGCAATTTCGGCGACGAGCAAGTGGCCCTCATGCGGTGGATTGAAAGATCCGCCGAACAGCCCGACAACCATGCCCCGTTCGACATGCGGCATGGTCAGATACTGCCTGTTGACAGATCCTTCCTGCACGCGATCTAGGGCCGAACTTGTCCGGTGCCGTGCACGCGGTACTTGAACGAAGTCAATTGCTCGACACCAACGGGTCCGCGCGCATGCATCTTGCCAGTGGCAATTCCTATCTCACCACCCATTCCGAATTCTCCACCGTCTGCAAACTGGGTCGATGCGTTGTGGAGCAGGATAGCGGAGTCAATTTCATTAAAGAAGCGCTCGACAACGGAGTGATCTTCCGCAATCACGGCTTCAGTGTGATTGGAGGAGTAGGTATTGATATGTGATATTGCTCCGGAAATTCCATCAACGATCGCGACGGAGAGAATTGCCTCGAGGTATTCGCTCCGCCAATCCTGTTCTGTTGCAGGTTTAAGGCCTGGAATGGACTCGATAATTGCCGCAGATGCACGGATCTCACAACCAGCATGCAATAACGCCTCAATAATTGGTACCAGGTGGGTGCTGACAGCTGCGCTGTCTATCAGTAGTGTTTCGGCGGCTCCGCAGATGCCTGTGCGGCGCATCTTCGCGTTGACGACGATATTCTTTGCCATTTCGAGGTTGGCGGAGGTATCGACATAGATGTGGCAAAGGCCTTCGAGATGCGCGAATACCGGTACGCGCGCCTCGCTTTGTACACGAGCAACCAGACTTTTGCCGCCGCGGGGTACGATAACGTCGATATTCCCATTCAATCCGCCAAGCATGGCGCCGACTGCGGCGCGGTCGGTGGTGGGGACAATCTGGATTGCGTGCTGAGGCAGTCCCGAAACCCTAAGTCCTTGCACCAGACACTGGTGAATGGCACGCGATGAGTTCAACGAGTCTGAACCTCCACGCAATATCACCGCATTTCCGGCCTTGAGGCACAATGCGCCAGCGTCAGCCGTTACATTTGGTCGACTTTCATAGATTACGCCGATTACGCCGAGCGGGGTGCGAACACGTTCTATATTCAGACCGTTTGGCCTGTCCCATGCAGCGATGATATCGCCAACTGGGTCCTTCAAGGCTGCAATTTCACGAAGTGCCTGCGCAATCTCAACGATCGACTTTTCTGTCAGTGTCAATCTATCGATAAAGGACGTCTGGAGTCCCTTGTCCTTAACGGAACGCAAATCCTCGCTGTTGGCTGCGAGAATAACGTCCTTTGATGCCAAGACGGAGTCTGCCATGGCGTTGAGCGCATCATTCTTTGCTTTGGAAGATGCTATGGCCAATGCCTTGGCCGCGTATCGCGCATTGCGACCGACCTCATCCATTATGGTTATAATGTCTTCAGTCCTGGTTGTAGCTTTATCAAGCATGCGTCGCTTCCTCCAACAGGGCTTGAGCGCCATCCTTTCTAATCGCGGTCATAACGAGGTCATCTCGATGAACCATGGCGGCCCGACCGGGATAGCCAAGGATAGCCTCGATCTGTGACGACTTGCGTCCGGCGATTTGACGCGCCTCGTCCGCATCGTATCCTGCGAGCCCACGGGCAATCTCATATCCGACAATATCCAGTATGGCGACTGTATCTCCACGATGGAAATGGCCTGAAATTGCTACCACGCCGGCGGGGAGGAGGCTTTTGCCCTTGCTTAGCGCCTGTTCTGCTCCGTGATCTACCGTCAGTGTGCCGGCAGGCTGCAACTGTCCCGCAATCCAGGTTTTTCGAGCCGTGACCGGAGTATCCGAAGGCGCGAACCAGGACGAACGAGTACCATTGTCGATGGCGTGCAACGGGTGATCGTCTTTTCCGGATGCTATAATCATTGCACAGCCGGCACTGGTGGCGATCTTTCCAGCATCAATCTTGGTACGCATTCCACCACGGGACAATTCGGATGCTGCACCACCGGCCATAGCTTCAATTTCGGGTGTAATTGAAGAGATATTATCAAGGAAGCGGGCCTCAGGAACAAGTTGTGGCGGCGCGGTGTAAAGGCCGTCAATGTCAGAAAGCAGCACCAAAAGGTCGGCAGCCGTCATTGTTGCTACACGGGCTGCCAGTCGATCATTGTCACCATAACGGATCTCGGATGTGGCAACAGTATCGTTCTCGTTAATGATTGGGATGGCGCCGATCTTCAAAAGCTGGCTGATTGTAGCACGCGCGTTGAGATATCGTCGGCGCTCCTCGGTATCACCAAGGGTCAGAAGAATCTGTCCGGCATTGATACCAGTACGAGACAAACTTTCCGACCACGCCCGGGCAAGTGCGATCTGGCCCACTGCAGCGGCAGCCTGACTTTCTTCGAGCTTTAACGGTCCAGGTGATAGATTGAGGATCGTCCGCCCTAGTGCGATTGCCCCTGAAGAGACAACCAGAATGTCGATACCATGAGCCTTCAGTGCGGTGATGTCGTCACAAATTGCATCCAGCCAGGTTGTCTTCAGTCCCTTTTCCCTGTCGACGAGAAGGGCTGAGCCGATCTTGACGACAATACGTCGATGGTCTGTCAGGACTTTTCGCGATCCCTGCATCAGGTTCCCCCATCAGTCTGACCAGACTCCCAACGGGAACTGCGGTCGGGAAGTGCGGTGTCGTCACCTGCGGCATTAACGATAACATCGCGAAGCGCACGTAGTACCTCTGTTATGCCTTTGCCCGTGACAGCCGAAATCAGGAAGGGCTGGTGTCCGCAGGCCTCTTCCAATTCCTTCGCCTTCTTCTTCAATTCTTTGTCGTCAAGCACGTCGATCTGCGAAAGGGCAACGATCTCCTGCTTTTTTTCCAACGCGCCACCATAGGCCTCAAGTTCATACTTGACCGTTGTATAGGCCTTGCCGACGGCTTCCTCCTGAGCTGATACCAAATGAAGCAGAACCCTGGTTCGTTCGACATGACCCAGGAAGCGATCGCCAATGCCGACGCCCTCGTGTGCTCCTTCTATCAATCCGGGTATGTCTGCGAGCACGAATTCGCGGCCATCAATCGTAGCAACACCAAGATTGGGATGAAGTGTCGTGAACGGATAGTTGGCAATCTTCGGCCTGGCGCGGGTGACAGTTGCCAGGAAAGTAGATTTTCCAGCATTAGGCAGGCCAACAAGACCAGCATCGGCGATCAGTTTCAACCGCAACCAGATCGTTTTTTCCTCTCCGTCCAAGCCGGGGTTTGCCCAATTTGGCGCCTGATTGGTTGATGATTTGAAGTGCGCGTTCCCGAAGCCGCCATTTCCACCTTTTGCTAGTCTAAAGCGCTGACCTTCCCTGATTAGATCGACAATCAAAGTCTCATTGTCATCCTCGAAGATCTGTGTGCCTACGGGTACCTTGAGGGTAACGTCTTCACCGTTTGCACCGGTACGATTACGCCCCATTCCATGCGTGCCGATTTTTGCCTTGAAATGTTGCTGGAATCGAAAGTCAATCAATGTGTTAAGCCCGTTTACGGCCTCCACCCAGACGTCGCCGCCTCTCCCGCCGTCGCCGCCGTCCGGCCCTCCGAATTCGATATATTTCTCCCGACGAAATGATACCGCGCCCGCTCCTCCATCACCGGAGCGGATGTAGACTTTTGTCTCGTCGAGAAACTTCATGTTGTTACCATAGGTCTTGTGTTGGTGGTGACACCCTTGATCAGGGGCCTCCTTCGGTTCGATATAGGCGGTTCAACCAGAGGTCAAAGATTATCACGACGTCAGGTAGGCATAATCCGCAAGCCGTTTGTAATTGCCAGGGCATTGTGTGGAGGACGTCGGCAGTCTATTTCCGACGCCCTCGTCAAGGTTATAGCCGTTGAAAGTCCTCTGGGTGCAGTATCGTTTCTATGTGAGGGACCATTCTGTTCCGGGACATACTGAACACCTCGATGCAATCCGTAATCCTGAAGCCGAGCTTCTGCTGGATCTTCAGGGAAGGTGTGTTGTCAGCAAATGCACCGGATTGAATCCCGGTTTCGGGCGCGTGGCTGATGAACCGCCCAAGTACGGCGCCAACTGCCTCAGTCATGATGCCTTTTCCCCAGTTGTCCCGGTTCAACCAATAGCCGAGATGCCACATATCTTTCCGACGCTCCAGCGACACGACACCAATGTGGAGATCGTTTCCCATGGTGATAGCAAGAGTCCAGTCAGGCAATGAGCCGGAGATCTGGAGTTGCAGCCAGTCGAGTGCTGCTTGCCGGTCAAATGGCTGAGGTACCCGTGCAAGCATGCGACTGACCGCAAAATCCGAGAGCGACTGTGTGATACTGCCTGCATCCGAGAGCTGATGAGGCCGCATGACGAGCCGATTGCTTGTGATTATCGGGCACGGCCCGACTGCCACTCTGGTACTTTCGATGGATCTCACATAGGTGCTGATACTCATCTCGGATCCCCCCAGCTTCGCAGCGACATCCATGTCTTCCGGTCAAGGCGAAACCATTCCACCGGAACTGTCCCGCCAAGTGCCAGTGACCCGATCATGCCCGTACTTTGAAACTGAAAGCCGCATTTTTGGATAACTCGACGTGATGCGACGTTGGTTACACGGCAACGCGCGTCAATGTGATCGATGTCGCGTGTTCTAAAAGCCATGTCGACAAGGGCATGCGATGCCTCTGTCGCATAACCTGTGTTCCAAAATGGCTCGCCGAGCCAGTAGCCTATTTCCACGGTCTTTTCGTCATCTTGTGGCTCTAGGCCACAGCACCCAAGAAAGGCGCCATCATTGCCCCGTGTAACGGCATAGACGCACTTGCCAGTCTCGCCGGTTTTCGTGCGTTGCACAAAATCAGCGGCGTCTTTCACCGTGTAGGGATGCGGCATACGCGACACCATTGTCGCTATGTTCACGTTGTTGGCGAGACGGGAAAGGGCGTCGATGTCTTCTTCATGGGGAACGCGGAGAACTAACCTCTGCGATAATAAGACGGGGCAATCGCTCCTTGACCGCTCGGGCCTTAACCGTTCCTCGGGTGGCCGAGATTGGCTCACCCTCAATAATTCGCCTTGCATGGTTCAGTCCTCCGTTTGGATCAAAAGAAAAAGGGAAGCTGGGTGGTATCCCATCTTCCCTTTTATCTGGACTGAAACCTGGTGGTGCCAGCCGGGTCGATGAGACGCCGGCTGTTTTAGAGCGCTACCGGCTTATTCCGCTGCTTCCGCTTTCGGCATTACAGACACGTACACGCGGCCATTGGCCTTCGTACGGTAGTTCACGTTTCCGGCGGTAAGCGCAAAGATGGTGTGATCCTTGCCGAGGCCAACATTGGCGCCCGGATGCCACTGCGTACCGCGCTGGCGTACAATAATGTTGCCTGCGATGACGGCTTCGCCGCCAAACTTCTTCACGCCAAGGCGCTTCGATTCAGAATCACGACCGTTACGCGATGAACCGCCAGCTTTTTTGTGTGCCATTGGAGTTCTCCTTAAACCTTAGAAACCCTGATCGAATTAGGCTTGGATGTCCGTAATGCGGACAACCGTATGGTGCTGGCGGTGGCCACGAATCCTCTTGGAATTCTGGCGGCGACGCTTCTTGAAGGAAATAACCTTCTTGCCGCGGTTGTGCTCTACCACTTCAGCCTTGACAGTGGCCCCCTTCACAAAGGGAGCGCCAAACTTGGCGTCGGCGCCTTCGCCAATGACCAGGACTTCGTTGAACTCGATTGTCGACCCGGCTTCGGCGTCGAGCTTCTCGATGGTAACGACATCGTCGGCCGCAACACGGTACTGCTTACCGCCGGTCTTGATGACTGCGAACATTTTGTTATCCTTTCATGTTCGTTCCGGCTCTACCCAAGAAGGGCGGCCGTCTTCTTATCAGTCGGTTGGAGCAGTGAGAGATCCTCCGGATCGCCGTCCTGCCGGTGAACGAGTGCTGCATTCTTGAGTATGCGCACAAGAAAAGAGGCATGGAACTTTTCCACGCCTGATCGCATGCGGGCATACGCGACGCTGAAAAAGGTGTCAAGGTAAAAGGATGCAAGATCTTGGATTTGACGCTTGCCAGCCAAAGTTTTCGCAGCTAATAGAACGCCGCGCTTCGAAAGCGCCGACCAGCGAAGCGGAGAGGTGGCTGAGTGGTCGAAAGCACCGCACTCGAAATGCGGCATACGGGTGACCGTATCGTGGGTTCGAATCCCACCCTCTCCGCCACGGGTCAGCTGAGGCCGTAAGGCTTTTCCTGCGATCTGCTGATTTCTCTCGACCTGCGCTACCGATGCCGAAATTGGCTAGGGCCACGCTCACGGCACTTTAATGTTCACAGCGACATCGCTTGCGCTCTTATCGAGCTGATCATCCAAATGGCACGCCCACCGCTGCACCCAACAAGGCGTTAGCAACAGCAATACCAATAGAGCGAAAATAGCCGCCAACTCTCATGCGATTAAGTTCTTGATCAAGTCTTCTCAATAGCTCGTTGGTCGAATCAGGCGGAACCCTATCGTAGGGATCTAGGCCGCACGCCTCGAAAGATCGCCGAATGGCTAGATGGGTCGTCTCAAAGCCTAAACGATAGAGATTGGCATTGCCGATCTTGCTTGCATCCAAGGGCACAATCACGCAGCCATCTTCGATCGCATTGCTATGAGGGTCAAAGAACACGATGCCCAGATCAGGGATATGCTCACCGCAGGCCCCAAGTTTCGCTCTGAGTTCATCAATGCTCTTTTGAAACTCGAAGTTTGCCTGCCACCGACTCCGTCCTCCAGTTGATGGCTCTACCCCCACGGCTAAATGCCAATCGCCCTGAGCTACTTCGTCGAAGATGATTAGGTAACGATCTGCAAAGTCGACAGCTGCCTTTGCCGATGGTGTTATTAATACGCTCCAAATGCCGCCAACGTCTCGCTTTCCGTTTCTTACTTCATCTATATTGAACTCTTCTAATGAATGCTTGTTTGTCGGTATCATGTATTAGCCAATGTTTTCAGGTTGTTGTCGCCGCTGAAGCTATTCAATTTTCCCTAACAAGTTGTATGTATGGCCATCGGACGAGACAGTCGGTCTCGATGGCGCCGGGACAATCATTGGCTCCCCTAAGCAGGATCTCGAATGTCGATTGGGAATCACATGGCGACTATCAGAATGATCATAAGGCATAATATTGCGCAACCTACGCGTCCCTAAAATGAAATCGCGCTCGACGCAGGGTTGACGCGGGGTCGGATTCGCAGAAAAGTTGTCTCCGGGTAGGGAGATAAGATATGGCGATAGCACCGCGCTCCGGAGCAGTGACTTTGAACGTGCGGCTCTTGAAACCAGGCATCCACATTGAGGATGCGTTCAGAGACACCGCTGATCCCGATGAGGTTGAGACGGATACACCTCCCGGCAGCAGACTGTTTATTGCTACTTCTCGCGGTCGGCCGACCTGGATGCCGCTTCTGGCAGAACTTACGACACATGAGCCTGATCTTTGGACGCAATCTTCCTCGGCGGTGCTCGTCGTCCCTATCGAAGGGCAAGCCGGCGGCCAACGGACTTTCGCCGTGTGTTTCGGTGGAGGGCACTTCCTCATCGACCCAACTAAGATAGAACGGAATTTCGGGCTGAAGGTTGTTCTCAACACAGTCTCCAGGCGCAATCTTAGGAGCCTCGATAGCGCTACTCTCGACGCAACCGTGTTTCAGCGAAGAACACAGGCTAGCCGAAACGCTGATCTGGCCGGCTTCGGCATAGATGTGCAGCGTGACTTGTTGCGAGTTGCCGCTGGCTCCCCGACTGACAAATCCTTCGCAAAGTTCGTGGCTGGTCGGGACAGCTTAACAATCACGTGCGCGATCCCGCCGGAGCAGCTTCAAGCTAAATTGTCTGAATGCCTTGAGGCGTTTGAAGACGATCAATACCGGCGTGACTACGAGTGGATCGACAATGTCCAGATAGTTAACGATGAGGAGAAAGTTGCGGAGCTGGACGCACTGCTTTCTCAGGAAATTGCATCAATTAGGGTCGGTGAGCAAAGTGATTTGCATATGTGTCCGCCCGAAATCGTGGATTACATCGAAGGCCAGGACATAGCTTACTACGGGAGGGGATTTTCTCGTGAAAAGACCTGGCATTCCCAGCTTGATATCGCTGACTATGTGGCGGAGCTAGACGCAGTCAATTTCGGTGAACCTTTTGATACAATCAAGATGGATCACTATGTCCATTTGCACGAAGATGAAGAGACGAGATCAAAACCAAAATGGAAGGTCTACGACTGTTTCGTTTTCGAGTGCGAGCTCGATCAGCAGACATACGTCATTTATGGTGGGACTTGGTATCGTATCAGCCAAGCTTACAAAGACCGAGTAGAGAACTTTTTTCAATCGCTAATCAAGCCACCCTTCATCGCGCAGAGCGCAGCAAAGAATGAGCAAGAACTTATCGTTGAGCTGAATCAGCGACCCGACTTATTAATAATGGACCGGACAAAAGTGAATCCCCGCGGAGTTAACAACGGCAACATCGAGGTTTGCGATTTCTTCTCGCGGCAGCGTCAGTTTATACATTTGAAAGACGGCCATTCATCTTCGTCGATAAGCCATCTCTGGATGCAGGCCGTTACAAGCTGTGACTCGCTGATGTCAGACGCAGCGTTTCGAAACGGGGTGAGGCGACAAGCACGCAGGCGGCAGGGCGAAATGCCTGTGAAGGAAGGATTCGAGCAGCTTTTGCCTGCTGGTCGGCAAGGTCGTGTCAATACAGCGTCATATACGGTTGTTTACGGCATCCTGCGGCGGAGGAAGCGCAGATCTAACACCTTAGACTTGCCGTTTTTCAGCAAAGTGAGTCTGCAGGCACCAGCATCGCTATTGTCGAAATATGGTTTTGACGTCGAGCTGCATCTGATTGAAAAGCTAGATCCTGCCGCTGCGGTTGAGGCGAATGGCTAGAACTCACGGACACGGAAATCCGAACTGGACCCGAGATGAGACCATCCTGGCTCTGGACTTGTTCCAGCAGCTTGATGGCAACGTCCCTTCCCCGAAGTCGGAAGAGATCAAGAAGCTGTCCGATATACTTCGCTCTCTCCCTTATCATGCTGAGGCGGCGAAGCAGCCGACGTTTCGGAATCCGGACGGAGTCGGTTTCAAGCTGATGAATATCCGCCAGGTCGCGACCGGCAAGGGGCTCGGGAACGTATCGAATATGGATCGCCAGATCTGGGCAGAGTATGGCGCTCGAAAAGACGAGGTGCACCAAATCGCTACGGCGATTAAGGCGGGAATCGCGACTCTCGGCTCGGAGCAAATTCCGGAGATTGAGCAGGAGCTTCCCGAAGGTCGGCTGCTCACTGCGCTTCACATTCGTCGAGAGCGAAATCCCAAGGTCCGCAAGATGCTCCTGGACGATCACCGAGTCACAGGATTTCGTTGCGAGATCTGCAACATCACTCGGCCCGAGTTAGATAGCTCCCTTCAGGAGGCAATGTTCGAAGCACATCACCTCGTGCCGCTGGCTGAGGCTGGAGAGCGTAAGACGAAGTTGACTGACTTGGCTTTGCTCTGCGCCTGCTGCCATCGTCTCATTCATCGGGCTATGGTGGCGAAAGCGAGATGGATGGGGCTTGACGAAGCCCGAGCTTTAATCGTGCCGGAATAATCCTTAGCACCCGTCCAGTGGCATCCTACGCGTCATCGTGAAATATCCATTGGAGATCACATGGCGACGATCAGAAAGCCTAGCTGACATTAAAGCACTATGTTCGGGTGAAGACCTGGTTTTCGGGCAATGATGACTTCGTCAATGACGTGCCCTTTCCAGATGCGGCCGAGCTGAACCCCCATGGGGTCATCACCAATCCGCCCCGAATAGATACCAAGAAAATTCTCCACTGTCCCAATGAGGCTGTCGCGATCCATACCACCGGGAGAGAAGAGTCCGCTGTGTCGCATGATCGCCGGTGAGCCTGACATTCCCTCTCTAGTCGCGGTGTCTACCAAGACTAATGGCTTACCTTCAAAATCAAGGAAAGGCTCACTCGCTATGGACGCTCGTTTCCAGATAGGTGTCTCTTTATCGGCCGACAGGCCTTTAGGATAACCGATGATGACGCAATCCATGCCGACGTAGGGTTTGAGCCTCGGGTCGAAATCGTAGTCGTTCACGTGGATAACCGTGCTACTTTCGACGTCTAATGGCAGTGCGACACAGTCAACATGTCTTCCAAGAGGATGTTCGATCCACACCGGCTCTTCTATAGCGCCGTAGAGGTTCAACGACATCGCCGTTTTGCCCGCTATTGTAGCTTTTCCGAAGTTGTTTTCTTCGCGATAGATGTTGAAGTGGACGCTGTTTGGATACCATCCATGCATTAGCTTATTCGTGTCGGGGTTGATTCCGGTGACATTATGCCAGTTCGTTACAAGGTATGATTTGCCGTCGTGCTTCCAGAGAAATCCGGTCCCGATAGAAGATCTGAGAACCTCACCGTCATCAGAGAGACGGCTCATCTGCAGGCGCGTCACAGAAAACGAAAGCTTGTTTAACATGCGGCTCTGTCTATCCTGGCAGGTGAGAGGCGTTTACCCGCAACCATCAAACTACATTGGCTTCGAACGAGCAAGAGTCTAATGACGGCCTGAAAGATCAACTATGGAGTGCGGTTAATCGCCAGCTGCGCGCGTGCCGGATTGTCCCTTGGCTCCCCTGCCGGGGCATCCTACGCATGATCTCCAACACAACAGGAGGTCGAAATGGCAACAATCAGAAAACTCAGAGGTCGCTGGCAGGCACAGGTCCGTCGTCGTGGAATGAAGCCACGAGCGAAGAGCTTTGACAGCAAGGCTGATGCCGAAAAATGGGCTCGAGATCTGGAAACCCAGGTTGACCGTTTCGGCATGGCGCCGGACACAAAGATCCTTGAGACCACAACGCTGGGGGAGCTCCTTGAGCGTTATCAAAAGGAGATCACGCCGACCAAGCGTGGGGCCGTCCAAGAAGGCCAACGCATTGATGTTCTCCGGCGTCATGATCTGTCGCACCGGACTCTAATAGGTCTTAGCCAGCAAGACGTCGCGTCGTTTCGTGATGAGCGCCTCCAGTGCGTAGCTCCATCTACTGCCGTGCGTGAGATGGCAATTCTCAGCCACACGCTCGAGGTTGCGATTCGAGATTGGGGATTTCCGCTTGCGAAGAACGTCGTAAAGCTCGTGCGCCGACCGGTGATCCGAAACGAACGCTGCCGACGACTAACGGGTGAAGAAGAGCAGCGTCTGCTGGATGGCTGCGATGCTGGCGTGATCCCTTACCTGCGCACGCTGCTGATCGTTGCAATAGAGACCGGGATGCGCCGAGGGGAGCTACTCGGTCTAAGATGGGCCGACGTATCGCACAACCGACGAGTCGTTTCGTTGACGCTGACTAAGAACGGATCGGACCGCGAGGTGCCGCTGTCTCAGCGTGCATTCGATGCCCTGACGGAATGGAAGTCTTGTGCTGACGTAGATCAATCTACCATTTTTCCGATGACTGCCGGCGCATTGGAACAGGCGTGGCGTCGTCTTCTGGCTCGATCGAACGTCAAAGGTCTGCGTTTTCACGACCTCCGTCACGAAGGTGTCAGCCGCTTGTTTGAGCGTGGACTCAACATGATCGAGGTCAGCAGCATATCGGGGCACAAGGAGATGCGCATGTTGAGGCGTTACACGCATCTTTCCGCCGACAATCTGGTTGCTCGCCTGGGATAGATAGATCTACGAAATCTAACCCTGATAGAACCATGCGCGACCTTTACATTTGCGATGGTTCTACGTTGCTTTTGTAAAGGTCGGGCCGCTTCGACCTTTACTAACACCTATTTATGGTTGCATAAATTCTTGCGCTGAAAACCGAAATCGTTGCGGAAATGGGCGAAACCTTTGCACTAACTTTACATTAAGTTGACGGATTTGGCTGAAATCAGCTTTTTTACCGGGAAGTAAAGGTCGTCGGACACCTATCGGTTGTGATTGGCCCAGATATCGGGCGAAATGCCATTTTAGTGAATATCGAGGATGCGCATGGCTGCTCATTGCTGGTAACAACTCTCTCTGAAGTGCCGGAAGACCATGGCCTGCAGCGCGGAAAACGTATCTGTGCGTAGGTGAAGCCCTGCAAATAGTTCAATCAACGCATCGACTGGAAGCGCACCTGTCGCAGATGGAATTCTCGAACGGCGTAGGTCGCGGACAGTCGTTGTTGCTCTCATGCATCCTGTTGGACGACGAAGCTGAGAGCGCCGGTGTCGTGTTCTTTTCCATCCGGTGCCGCTGAACCTCCTCTGCCGTCGACGTGGTGATGCTGCGGCCTCGAATGATTTCACGGCACGCAATGCGAAGCCCTAGGAAAAAGCAACTCACACGATGGGGATGCCTTCCGTTCCGGCAACGATCCGGTCGCTCTAACCTCCTCAGCCCAAAAATGACAGAGAAGCTCATAGGCGAGCGCCAGAGGGCTGGTAGTGTCTTTGTGCATTTGGAGCGACGGATCGCGCCAGGGTGAATCCTCGAGTCAATGAAGCGCTACCGCACTGGAGGACGAGAATGCTGATTGCGAGTCTGACGCTATCTCGAACCGGATCACGTAGCGGGAGGAGATCGAACTGACTGAGAGATTCCGCTGTTGGGAGCCGTAGGCGATCGGCCGGAGCGTTTGATTGTTTTGGTAGATGTCTTGAATACTAATTCGTATCTAATTCTCGAAATATCTTGAACTACCGGACGTTCATTCACCGGTTCGCGCGCCAACGGCGCGGGCAAGGCCGAAGGCCGCGCAGGGAGGGAGCCGCAGGCGACCGAGTGTCTGAGTTGGAAAGAACGTGAACTTTTGTCCGGTTTTTTCTTCTTTACTAAGTGTATAATTATTTATGTATTATTAATTATAATAACGGCCAAAAGTTCACGCACTTTCGAGGAAGGCTACCAGGCTTCGGTATGGTCCGAAACCGGCCGCTGATCCGGACTTGGATCTGGTCAGATTACCCTCGCCCATGACCTGCAGCGGTTCCACAGCCTCCCCGTTATAAGTTCCCTCACAAACAACAGATGAGGACCGACCGATGGTAGACGTGAGCGAAGACGACACCTGCACCTTCATTCCTCAACAGATCAGGCTGACGCCCTATGACCGACGGATGCAGGAACTTCGCTCATTGCGAGACAAGTATGACGAAGTGTCAAAACAGCCAAACAAGGAGCGCCAGCTAGCACAATTGGCTTACCTGATCCGGAGGGCGGAGGAGCGGCTCGAGGAAGAAATGAGGCGTGACGGTGATGACGGTTGGCGTCGGCGTCGCGACATCGATAGGTGGCGTTCCGGTGACGGCCGGGAGTCACGCAACGCCAGCCGACGGAAGGTTCGCAGTGAACCGAATGAAGACTTGTCACACATGACGCCTGAACAGAAGGAGCAGCGGAAGCGCGACCAGCGTGCCGATGCGAACTTCATCAAGCGCCAGGAAGCAAAAGGACTGGCTGCATCTGACATTCAGGCGCGGCTTTTGCTTCGTCAGGAGCAACGGGAAAGCAAGCGCGGTGCAGCGGCAGATTCTGAGAGTGCAATGACGCGCAATTCTGCCTTCGGTATGTTTTGAACGTTCGAAACGCTACCTAATTTCTTAAAATAGCCGCGTGCGGGCCCCTCCTTCGCGGCCTCTCTCCTTGGTAATACGAAAGACTTCAATGATTGAAAATATCATCGACATCCGCCGGTTCTTCCGCAACCGCTTTGAATACTTCATGGACCACAAGGACAGCCACGGCGCGGGCGTGCGCGACGGCGCACCTGTGACGCTCCGGAATCTGTGCCAGATCCTGGCCGAAGACCAGGAGCCGTTTCCTCGCCGCTATGACCCCGACGTGCGGAGGCTCTGCGGCCACGAATACCTGACCTATTTCAAGGTGGAGCGCACCTACGGCGACGTGGCTCGTCTGATCGGTAGGCTGCTCGCATCGGAGGACGGCGAGATGCCCCCTGTCGGTGCACGGTGGGTTCATGCAACCTTGAGGAGGAGTGTCGCTGGTTAGAAACGCCAATCAGTTGGGCGAGGGCGAGGTAGACGATTGCTCGCGTAGCAGTCGCCCAAGAGTTCGCGGGTGGATCCGGTATTCACCCGCAACTTCTACAACTGACCGATGGTCCCGCTCGATTGCTGCTTTTGCACTGAGTAGCTGTTCGGGTGTCATCGCCGGCCTTCGGCCGATCCGGCTGCCGCGAGCTCGTGCGGCAGCCATACCCGCCCGTGTCCGCTCGCTGATCAGAGAACGCTCGAACTCGGCCATGCTTGCCAGGACATGCAGGAGCAGCCGTCCAGCAGGCGTGCTCGTGTCCAGGCTCTCGCTGAGTGAGCGGAATTCGACACCGCGCTCGTTGAGGTTGCGGACCAGCTTCAGCAACTCAAACAACGAGCGCCCAAGACGATCCAACCGCCAAACGATGAGCGTATCGCCCCGACGCAGGTTTCGCAGCACCTTGGTCAAACCAGGACGAGCAAAGTCAACGCCGGAGAAGCCCTCGTCGGTTAAGACCGTTCCGCAGCCTGCGGCTCTTAGCGCTGCTAGCTGCATATCCATATTTTGCTCAACAGTGCTGACGCGAGCATATCCGAAGTTGCGCATATCTGTTCCATTCTAGCTCTACAGCGGTAACGGGAATTTCCCTGCAGAATACTCGCCAAGGTATTGATTTAAAGGAACCTTTTTGTGCGCACGGGGATTTCTGTGCACCACGGCGGTCGAGGGTTGAGGAATCAACACTTTAGCGACGGGCGTCGGAACGCGGGTTTGTTATGACGGAACCCTTCCCTTTTGTGCATGTCATTTTTTGTAGGTCATCGTCTTTCAATGAAAAAGTTATCGGTCCTCTCAATCGTGCTATGCCTTGTGGCAACAACAGACCAGGTTCGAGCTGACGACGATTTGGATATCGCTGTTAGCATATTGGCTTCCACTGTAGGGAGCATCCGCGTCCGTGCCGAAAACTGCAATGTGAAAGTCGACCCAATGTTGGAGGCTCGTGTCGCCGAAACGCTAGCTCTTACTCCTGGTTTTAGCGTGAGTGACTTGATATCGCTGTTCGATCAGCAAAAGCGGCGAGCAGCTAGCTTGCGGGGATCCGTTTGCTACCCGGAGGATGCTGAGGGCTTGAAGACTTCGCTTAGCATCTACGAACGCAGCATTGACGACCTGCGTAAGCAGGTCACAGACAAATACGGAAACTGATACAGTTGACGAGGAAGGCTCTCTGGCGCGTTCAAGGCTCAGGCAGCTATGAGACAGCCTCCAAGAGCGACTGAGAGCCATCTTCCTTGGGCGGTTTGGGAGCCGTTAAAGCGCGAGGATCTCGTATCGAACGTTGCCGCTCGATGACCGAAGTTCAGCCCGAGGCAGCGCGTAACGTGGTTGAGGTCGACCGTGAGCCTGTCATCGAGGTCGCGGCGATTTATGGCGTGCATCCAAAAATCTTGGCTCGGCTGCTGCGAGGCCCCGTCAAATCGACGCGTTTGCAGCCAGCCACTTCTCCAGGGCCCTAATGACATCGGGCTGCAGCCGCGTTGATCGCCGCAAGGCTAGGCTCACCGACTGGTCGTGCGGGTTATATCCCATCTCAGCCATGAACTCGCCCTTCTCCAATCCGCGCTTGGCCATGATGTCTTCGATGCGTAGGGTTGCGGCTGGCGTCAGCCTGCGATCGATCGCAACTTTGAAGGCGAGACCTGGTGGAGGGATGGTGCTGGGTGACAAGGTGACACCCAAGGTAGCAAGCCAGCGTAGGAAATCGTTTTGCTCGCTGGCGCTGGCTTTCGACCAGGCGTTTTTCAGCTCGTGCGTTCGCGTTCGACGCTGCTTCAACCCTGCGGCAGTCGCAGCTTCTGCCACCGTTTTGTATTTTCCGACTTTCAGGTCCGTGTAGACAGACGGATGATCTCGCTTGAGACGCTCTTCGTAATATGCGTTATTCCGAACCTGCTTCTTTGCCATCTGAACATCCATGTGCGTAGCAGTTGGCCAATCGACCAGGGAGACTCGCTGGCGCGTTTGGCATGTCGAACGCTGTGATGCAACGTCGGAAAGTTCGAAGCTTGCCAGTGAGCGACTGAGAGTCAACCAGAAGCATCCCGTTCAGCGATTATGAGTTCTTCTTCGGCCCTAGCCGCTTGACCCGTATCCGCAGTGGCTTGCCCTCAGGCTGTTCGAGATCGAAAGCGTTGGTCTTACGCACAAGATCGCTCAACTTCCGAAACCCGTAAGTGCGCGGATCGAAGTCTGAAGCAAGATTGGCGAGCTGCGTTCCAACAACGCCGAGCGGCACCCATCCATCCTCGGTTTCTATCTGCCCTATAACCTTCTTGATGATCGGAGTTGCGGCGCTTGGTGGCTGGAGCGATGCCGGCGCTTGGGCGGTCTCCACCTCGCTGGACGAGACTGCCGGCAGCAGATTCTCGGTGTAGATGAATCTACGGCACGCCTGCCGAAAGCTCTCCGGTGTCTTTTGTTCGCCGAATCCAAACACATCGACACCCTGTTCGCGTATGCGAGCTGCCAGGCGGGTGAAATCGCTGTCGGACGACACGAGGCAGAAGCCTTCCAAGCGTCCACTGTGCAGCAGATCCATCGCGTCGATGACAAGTGTAATATCGGAGGCGTTCTTGCCGGTCGTGTAGGCGAACTGTTGTTGAGGGATAATTGCATGTCTGGCGAGGACGTCGATCCAGGCTTTTGACCGAGCGTTTGCGAAGTCGCCATAGATTCGCCGGACACTGGCCTCTCCGATCTTAGCGATCTCTTCGAAAAGACCATCGACAATCTTCGCCGAGGCGTTGTCGGCGTCGATTAGGACGGCAAGGCGTGGCGAACGAGGTTCAGCTGGCATGTCTCTGTCTCCGCAACTCAATTGAATTTTGGGCCAATGCCTCACGAGCCCATTGAGCCCAGAGATTTGTGGGGGGCAGCCAAAACCACCCGCCAACCTCATCGCCGACCACCTCTGACCTTCCGGTTGCGGCACAAGCCGCAGTTAGGAGGCAGATCCAGGCGGCTCGCTTCTCGTGATCCGTCTCGGCCAACACTGAATCTATCAGGTCGAGATTTAGCCAGCCGATTGTGTGAAACAAGTTCTCGAGAACCCCGCTTTCGATGGCATGATCGTAGAGCCAATCGAATTTCTTGCGTTTGCCCGCTGCTGGCATAGCGAAGCGCGCCTCAGGCAAGAGAACCCCCAGAAATGCATTGGGGAACGCTTCAACGACCGCGGTGCCTTTTCGAATGGCCTTCTCTACCACGCTATTCTGATCGGCGAGATGAGCGACCTGCTGAGCCGTCTCTGCAGCAGCACGCCTCAAATCACGCCCATATCCAATATGGCTCAAGCCAGGCTTGCAGCGAGCTTGAAACGCGCCGCGGATGAACATCCGCTCGCATAGACGATCGAGACTGTCATCAGAACCGAGCGGGACGAGTGGCCCATCAATGGCGATGACCGAGAATGTCGTCGCTGCCGGGATTTGGCGGCTACGGCGCTCCCAGTCGGTGTGAGTTCTCGTGACCTTGAACGCTCCGCTCTTGCTCCAGGCGATGCCTGTTGTTGGTCGGGATTTGGAGAAACCGACGTCGATACCAAGAAGTGCGATACTGTCCAGGTCGATCATAGGCCTTACCACGCTGCGCTCTCGTTCAGCCCTCTGATCACCTCGATTAACCTTTTTGTCTTTTCGAAGTCGAAGACCTGCTGCGGACCTTCCGGTGCCCTGCGTGGGCTTAGTAAGTATAGCCATTTTGTTGCTGAAAACATCTTCGATGTCAGAGAAGGCCTTGTATAGATGCGTCACCTTCCTCTTAATGGATGAGTCTATAGGGAAGATTTGGAGTTGTTGACGCATGACGATTGGAGCGCCCGTTTATCAGCCTGTCCAAGGGCACTTCTTCGCTCACTCTCTTTTACTAGAGAGCCTAGACGAGAGCGCTTTCACCCGGTCATTGAGCGCAGCGCGCGTCGATATGAATCCACATCAGGTTGAGGCGTCGCTGTTTGCGCTGAAGTCACCGCTCAACAAGGGCGTGCTGCTCGCCGATGAAGTCGGGCTGGGAAAGACTATCGAAGCCGGTCTTGTAATGGCTCAGAAGTGGGCCGAGCAGAAGCGGAAGATACTGCTGATCGTGCCAGCTTCCCTCCGCAAGCAGTGGGAGCAAGAACTTATTGAGAAGTTCGGCCTGAAAAGCACGATCATGGAGGCAGGCAAGCATCGCGAGATGAAAAAGTCCGGCATCCGTGATCCATTCGACAAGGCTACTGGCGTGGTCATCTCGTCCTATGAATTCGCTGCCCGGCAGAAGGATGAACTGCAACGGACAAAGTGGGACCTGGTTGTCTTCGATGAAGCTCATCGCCTGCGGAACGTCTACAAAAAGAACGGGTCTCAACGAGCTAAGGATCTCAGACGAGCGCTCACCGATCCTATCAAGGTGCTCCTCACAGCGACGCCGCTGCAGAACTCCCTGCTGGAGCTCTTCGGGATTGTCTCGATCATTGATGAGACCCATTTTGGTGGCGAGGCCGCGTTTAAACGTCAATATATGGGTGCCGGCGCCAGCCGTGCGTCTGCCGAAGCCTTGAAGGACAGACTTGCACCCATCTGCCACCGCACCCTGCGGCGACAAGTCCAGGAAGCAGGTCACATCAACTTCACGAAGCGCAATGCCACGGTCTTCGACTTCGATCCCCCGGACGTTGAAGTGAAGCTCTACAACTCAGTATCCAGCTTCCTGCAACGCAAGGATACGGTCTCCTATGGTGACCGCGCGAACCAGCTTGTCATTCTACAGATCCGCAAGATCCTCGGCTCTTCGACCTATGCCGTGATCAAGTATCTTGAGACCTTGATCGACCGTCTGGAGACCAAGCAAACCACCATCGATACGTCCATCACGGATGACATCGAGCTGATCGATGAGCTTGCCGAAGAGATGTCCGATCAGGAAGTCGACGAGGAGGCGCTGTCTGACGAGCCAATTGACCCCGAGAAGTTGGCAGCTGAGCTCGACGAGTTGCGGGGCTTCCTGACCCTGGCGCGATCGATCGGGGCTAATGCGAAGGGGGAGAAACTCGTCGATCGCCTGCCGGACGTGCTAGATGCGATCGAGGCGAAGGGCGGGGCACGAAAGGCGGTGATCTTCACGGAGAGTGTCCGGACACAGATCTATCTGTCAGAACTCCTCTCCAATCGCGGCTACGCCGGCCAGATCGTTCTGTTGAACGGGTCCAATAGTGACCCCTCCAGTCAGCAGATCTACAAGGACTGGAAGGAGCGCCACGCCGGCAGTGACCGCGTCTCAGGCTCGAAGACCGCCGATATGAAGGCGGCGGTCGTCGATGCGTTTAAGAGGGACGACCAGACGATCCTGATCGCCACGGAAAGCGGTGCAGAGGGTATCAACCTGCAGTTCTGCTCCCTCGTGATCAATTTCGACCTTCCCTGGAACCCACAGCGTGTTGAACAGCGCATCGGTCGTTGTCACCGCTATGGGCAGAAGATCGACGTCACCGTCGTTAATATGTTGAACCTTAAGAACCACGCCGAAAAGCGCATTCACGAACTATTGTCGCTCAAGTTCAAGTTGTTCGAGGGCGTGTTTGGATCAAGTGACGAGGTTCTCGGATCGATTGAGCGTGGCGTCGACTTCGAAAAGCGCGTTCTCGACATCATTCAGAAGTCCCGCTCACCAGAGGAAATCGAGGCGAGCTTCGATGCATTGAAGGAGGAGCTGCAGGAGACAATCTCCATTGAAGTCGAGGCTGCCCGGGCCAAGGTTCTCGAGCAGTTCGACACGGATGTTGTATCGCGCCTGAACACCCGTAAGACACAACTTGCACACGCCCTCAACGATTTCTCTCGCCGACTCCTGATGTTGGCCCGTGCCGAGTTTCCGGATGCGGAGTTCGACGTCGAAGGATCCCACGCCTTCAGGCAGGGAGAGCACATCTACACGCCTCATTGGCAGGAGGCCGCAGAAAAGGATTGGCAGTTCTTCCGGCTGACCGATGAGAACCTGGCCCTCGAGGCAGCGAAGGGGGCCTCAGCGCGCGATCACAGCACCGAGGCACGCTCCCTACGATTCTGCCCAGCGGCATTTCCATTCGATGGACAGCTCGCGGATGTCTCTGCCTTGCGTGGCAAGAGCGGATTCTTACGAGTTGCAAAGGCGGTCGTCAGCACAGAACAGAAGGTCCGAGAGGATCTACTTGTCTCCTGCATCACCAAC
Organism: Pseudomonadota bacterium; assembly: GCA_023390055.1. Taxonomy (GTDB): domain Bacteria; phylum Pseudomonadota; class Alphaproteobacteria; order Rhizobiales; family Rhizobiaceae; genus Neorhizobium. The sequence goes on from JAEWDP010000024.1 coordinate 29,436, forward strand.
GATGGATCCCAGGTTTCCGTTGAGACCGCGAGGCGGTTGCTGATGGCTCCGGCAATCGACGATGGCGTCGTTGCCATGCCGAGCGGCCTCGGTCCGCTGGACAAGTTTGAGGATCAGCTCTTCTCCAACTTCGCCGAAACGGTGAAGAGGCAGAATTTCCAGTGGCTCGAGGAGGAAGAGCAGCGCCTGGACAATTATGCACGAGACATCGAGGTCGAAATAGATGCCCAGATTGACGAGCTTGAGGATACCGCCAAGCAGCTTCGTCGCGATCGCCGCTCACCCGACTTGTCAATGGAGGAAAAGCTATCGCTCGGTCGGAAGATTAAAACCGTCGAGGGTGAGATTGACGACCTGAAGTTCTCCAAGCATGAACGCCGCAAGCAAATCCGTAAGCAGGTCAACGACATGCTGGACGAATTCGCAGCGGCATTAGACCGAAAGCCCGAGCTAAAGCCCTTGTTCTCAATACGCTGGTCCGTCGAGTAAGTCATGGCTAGCTGGGCGGAATCACGATTACCAGAGTTTGGTGTCTATCCGGTCGAACTGCATTTCTCGCTCGACAGCCATGTCGGTCCCGCCTGGGTCGTGCCAGCAATGTTCAATCGCTCTGGCTGGCTGTCGGTCGCTGAAGTCGACATGAAAACGGAGTTCGACAGAACCCGCGCGGTGATCGCTGCCTGCGTCAATGATGAAGGCGAAGTCCTCGGGCAGTGGGTTGTCGAGGCGCTGTTCTCGATGCAGTCTTCCTTGCCGCAAGAGGTAGGTGTCGAGCCACCAGACGACTTGGCTGACGCATTGGATGCGATCTACTGGGACTTTCTCGGCCGCTGCGACATCGCCCATCTCAAAACGTTGGAGGAAGAGGAACGTCGTATCAGTTCGGCGATCGCGCGTCTGGAGCTGCGTCGCCGAGAGGTTTACGAGAAGGTGGAAACGTTCTTGTCTGGTCTCTACGCCCGGCGCCGGCGCGAGCGGGGCAATGACGAACTCTGCAGGATGATCGACGCGAAGATCGAGGAAGTGGAGACAAAGCAGGCCGAAGCTGAGATCTGGCATCGGGACCGGCTGCAGGAACTTCAAGTTGAACTTGAAACATTCGAGAGCCAGGTCCTCGCATCGCTTCAGAACCATGGCAACCTGCGCCCTCTTTACACCGTGTATTGGAAGGCGCAGCACAGCAAGGTCCGGACTCTTGCCAACACCGGATTTGAAATGCGATTTGGCCTCCCAACGCCACCAAAGCGCTTAAGCGTTGCTGCAACCGCCGAGATTGACGCGAAAGTCGAGCGGATGGTCCGGATCGCTCGCAAAAGACAGGAATTCGAAGACTACTACGCTGCGCTCGAGGAAAAGACGCAGGGGCATGCCTCGCAGGGGCAGTCTGTGCGAAAGATTGCCGACGCATTGAGCACCCCGAAAGCAAAGAAACCTACGCCACATGTCGCGCCACTGGAGGATCTGTCCGTTGTCGACATTCCGCCTGTTCGGGCGAGGCCTGGGAACCAGGCGGAAGTCGCCGAGATGTCACGTCGGTGGCAGGTGCTCCATGGCTCTGTTGACGGCGTCACGAAAGGATCGGGGGTAAGAACAAAGTCGGTGAGGGCTCAGTCGGCCAGCAAGCCGAAGCCGCCGAATCTTGTTGAAGAGGAAACGGATTCGGACTTGGCACCGGATATCCTCCCATTCGAAGACAGCAAGTCTTCGAATGGGACGCAAGAGGATGTCGAGCCCATCGCAGTGCTGCCTATCTCTTATGAGGAAGGCCTAGTAGATGAGGATCTGCTTCACCAGGAGCTGCAGCATGTGTTGGAAGATGATGCTGTGCAGGGGTGGGGGCAGATGGAAGCTGCAAGCGATGCAGATACTGCGTATTTCAGTAATAACGGACAGCTGTACCGGTAAATCGCGGACAGTGATTTCAGTAATTCGCGGACAGCTTTGGCACGGCGTTTTTCGGGCCTGTTATTGATCAGGTTCTTTGTGTTTCGTCG
>JAEWDP010000042.1 GCA_023390055.1 Pseudomonadota bacterium
GGTTCAGTCCGGTACCAAATCCAAGCTCGCCAATGCGAAATTCTTCGGCTTCTTCCCACCGCCCAGGCAATCCGTTACCGGCCAGAAACACATGCCCGCATTCGAGCCTGCCATCGCTGCGACAATAAAAATGATCGCCAAAATGCTGGGAGTAGGGCATATCGCCCTCATGCCATTCGAGGCCCGTTTCGTCGTTTCCGGAAAACTTCTTGGTCATGAGCACAGCCGATAATCCTACCTCGCGAGATGGTCAATCGTCGTATCCGTCTGCTGACCTTGTGATTGTCGGTGGTGGCGTGATGGGCTTGTGGGCTGCAGTCAAGGCCGAGTATCTCGGGCTTTCAACCCTGCTGATCGACGCCGGGCGTCTCGGTGGGGGTGCAAGCGGAGGGCTTTTGGGCTCGTTGATGCCGCATATCCCCGATCGATGGTCGGACAAGAAACAGTTTCAGTTTGATGCCCTGGTTTCACTCGAGGATGAAATCGAGCGTCTAGAAGGTGAGACGGGGCTTTCAGCCGGCTATCATCGTTGTGGAAGACTGATTCCATTGCCGAAACCGCATTTGCGCGACATCGCGAACCGTCATGCGCGCGATGCAGATGAACATTGGTGCGTCCCTGGTCGGGACTTTAGCTGGAACGTGATCGACACGCCCCCGGACAAGGCCTGGCTCAGCGCCGATTTTACCGATGCGGGCCTGGTCCATGAGACGTTGTCAGGACGGATTTCTCCCCGTTTGCTGATAACTGTTCTTGTTCAGCGCCTGAAGCATTCGAAATATGTGCAGGTGATCGAAAACGTTCCCGTTCAGGAGATTGATCCCAAGGCTTGCCGTCTCCGGTTTGCCGATGGTGCGTCCATGGCGTTCGGTCACTGTATCGTTGCCGCCGGACATCACGCATTCGGTCTTCTGGAGCCGGTAGATGACGTCCAGTCACTGGGGCGGCCGGTCAAGGGCCAGGCTGCACTTTTGAAAGTGGATGTCGATCCCCTGCAACCGGTCGTTTTTCTCAACGGGCTCTATGTGGTACCGCATGGCGATGATCTTGTTGCAATCGGCAGCACCAGTGAGGATGAATTTTCCGATGCTGATAGCACCGATGAAAAGCTGGACGATGTCCTGGTGCGCGCTCGCGCACTTGTCCCTGCATTGCGCAATGCAGAGGTTGTCGAACGTTGGGCAGGTCTGCGGCCGAAGGCCATCGGGCGTGATCCCATGATTGGTCCTCATCCGCAGTATCCGGCGCTCGTGGCTTTGGCCGGGGGCTTCAAGGTCAGCTTCGGACTGGCACACAGGCTGGCCGATGGGGCTCTGGCTGCCGTGACAGGCGATAAGATGAAACTGCCGCCGTCGTTCCTGTTTGCTGAACATATCAATATAGCACGTGCGTGATTGCGCCGGTCTGTTCCGCTTTGCATCTCGACAGGCAGGGAACGTCTGAGCTACCGTTAATATCACTTTCTTCCGGGTGATTTGATGTCTTTGCAGGAATATCCACGCAATCTGGTCGGTTACGGTCGTTTGACCCCTGACCCAAAATGGCCAGGCAATGCCTATGTGGCTGTGCAGTTTGTTATCAATTACGAGGAGGGAGCCGAAAGCTGCATCCTTGATGATGACCCCGCATCCGAGTGTCTGCTGTCGGAAATCGTCGGAGCGCAACCCTGGCCCGGCCAGCGGAACCTGAACATGGAATCGATCTATGAGTACGGTTCACGTGCAGGTTTCTGGCGTCTGTGGCGTCTGTTCACCGAATTTGGGGTGCCGGTGACCGTCTATGGCGTAACGCTTGCGATGGCCCGCAATCGTGAAGCGGTTGCGGCCATGAAAGAAGCGGGGTGGGAAATTGCCAGTCACGGCTATCGCTGGCTGGAATACAAGGATTTTCCGGTTGAACGGGAGCGTGAGCATATTCTCGAGGCAGTTCGTCTGCACACGGAAATCACGGGTGAACGCCCCTTTGGACTTTACCAGGGCAAGCCATCCGGTAATACGCTGCGACTTGCGATGGAGGAGGGTGGCTTTGTCTATTCTTCCGACAGCTATGCTGATGATTTGCCATACTGGATTGCGGGGATCGACGGAAAGCCATTCCTGATTGTCCCATATTCGCTGGAGACCAACGATATGCGTTTTGCCACCCCGCAAGGTTTCAATTGCGGCGACCAGTTTTTCACCTATCTGAAGGATACCTTCGATGTTCTCTATCAGGAAGGTCGTGAAGGGGCGGCAAAGATGATGTCTGTCGGGCTTCACTGCCGTCTTGTCGGGCGTCCGGGACGCGCTGCTGCTTTGCGGCGCTTCATCGAATATGTGCTCTCCCACGACAGGACCTGGATCCCGCGGCGGATCGAAATTGCGCGCCATTGGCATGAACACCACAAGCCGACGAGCAGTCCATGACAGCGCGTGAGGATTTCATTACGCGCTTTGGTGGTGTGATCGAACATTCGGCCTTTCTTGCCGAACGTGCCTATGATCGCGGACTGGTATTTGTGCCATTGACGGCAAAAGGGGTCCTACAGGCGCTCGTTACGGTGTTCCGGGATGCGCAGCATGAGGAACGGCTCGGCGTATTGCGGGCGCATCCGGATCTTGCCGGCAGGCTGGCGATCGCCGGAGAACTGACGGAGGACAGTCGCAAGGAACAGGCCGGGGCGGGGCTCGATCGTCTCAATGCGCAAGAACACGCTCGCTTTAGCGAACTGAATACGGCATACACGGAAAAATTCGGTTTCCCCTTTATCATCGCGGTAAAGGGCCTGGACAAGAATGACATTCTGGCGGCTTTCGAGAAGCGTATTCACAATAGCGCTGAACAGGAATTTGAGACTGCAGCCGGTCAGGTTGAGCGAATTGCAGGACTTCGTCTGGCAGCGCTCCTGCCAGATGCATGAGTGGGCCCGCTTGTTCCTATGCTGCCGCGACTAATAGGGTATCAAAATCGGTGATGTCGCCACTCAGGTTCAGGACACTCACTTGAGGCTTCGTTCTAGATCAAGGTTATGAAGGTGCATGACGATGTCGCGAATACTTCCTGTTCACCCGCTGACCCGTGAGGCCTTTGCGCCCTATGGTGATGTGATCGGGACCGATCCTTCTACCATGCGGCTTATCAATGACGGTACGACGGAGAGATTCCACAGGCTTGCTCTCATCGAAGCCGAAGGTGATGGGGCCATCATCAGTATTTTCCGTGGTCAGCCAAGGTCTTTTCCTTACAAACTCGGTATGATGGAGCGGCATCCGCAGGGCAGCCAGAGTTTTTTTCCGCTTTCCAACCGGCCGTTTCTTGTCGCTGTCTCTGACAATCTCGGTGGTGAGCCAGGTGTGCCAAAAGTTTTTCTTGTGCCCGGTGACCAAGGTGTCAATTACCGACGTCATATCTGGCATCATCCCTTGATGGCGCTGGGAGATGCATGCGATTTTCTGGTGGTTGATCGCGACCGGCCCGAGAGCAATCTTGAAGAATATGTCTTTGACACGCCCTACAGCATTACGGAGCCAATGCCATGACAGGCCTGACAACCCACGTCCTCGATACAGCGCGCGGAGTTCCTGCAAAGGGTCTGAAGATCGACCTTTACCGTATCTTGGACGAGGGACGCGAGAAACTGAAAAGCGTCGAGACGAATGCGGATGGCCGTATTAGTGGAGGCCCTATCCTCGATGGTGACGCCTTCATCGCCGGCGAATACGAACTTGTTTTCCACGCAGGCGACTACCTTCGTAATTGCGGACAGACATTGCCGGAGCCAGCATTTCTTGATCTTATCCCGATCCGTTTCGGTATCGCCGATAAGACGGCGCATTACCATGTGCCGCTTTTGCTTTCGCCTTTCGGTTATTCGACCTACCGGGGCAGTTGATCGCAGCTGCCGCAATCACCGATTCTCGCGATGATGCAGCAACCAATCAAGGTCTGGAAATGCTGCTGACGTCTGGACGTGGCGTTTTTACGCATAGCCCGGTCCAAAAATGCCGATATTGGCGACCTGAAACGGCCGAGAGAATTGACGAGAGCGCATTATTGGTGATGGGGCAGAGGCGAGAACGCTCTTTCGGAAACCTTTCGGAAACCATCATCGCAGCATAATCCGCCGCAGTTCGATGCGAGGATGAAATGGCCGCTACGAGACGGAAACCCCAGCGCAAAAGTGGTGCACGCAAGAAGCGGCCCGCACGCCGCAACAGCGGCTCTACGTGGGCATGGGGTGCAGCACTGGTCGCAATCGTCACAGGTATTGCGACCTATGATAATTTTGCTGATGTGCGTAGCTTCACAGGTACTTTGATAGGTTCAGGTGAACAGAACGTTGCTGCCAGCAATACGGCGTCCACAAATCACCAGGTGCCGACGGTTGCTCCTGAAAGGTCGCGTTCGCGACAAAACCTAACGCCGCCAGAGACAGTACCGTCGCGTGACTTCGAAGCAAAACGCAAATCCAAGCCCCAGAACCACGAGGAAATACGGACCGCGGCAATTTCCCCACCTGTGCCACTTGGGAGACCGGCGGCGACGGAAAGGTCCCAGGCGTTACCTGCAGTCATGGTCCCGCCGGAGCCAGTCGGCGGCCAAGGAGAACGAAACGCGCGAACGACAACGCCTGTGGCTGTCAAACCCGATTTATCCGTGGTCCAAAATGGGTCATACAGGGCGAAGTTCTATCTGTGCGGTACGGCCAAGCAGGATGACTGTGTCGTCGCGGCAGATACCTTCATCCTGAAGGGGCAGAAGATCAGGATTGCAGGGATTGAAGTGCCGGATATCAAGAAGCCGCGCTGTGAGGCGGAGCGGATCAAGGCAAGTGATGCGAAGCTTCGCGTGCGGGCCTTTCTCGATTCGGGCCCGTTCGAGGTGGTCTCAGTCAATGCAGGTGACGCAGACAGCAGCGGCCAGAAAATTCGCGGCGTCATCCGCAATGGTGTTTCGCTATCGGATGTTCTTGTGCGAGACGGCCTTGCCAGAAGACCTGGTACAACTGGCGGCTGGTGCTAAGTTCAAGAGAGTGTAAGACGGGTGGGACTATCCGCGGCGCGCTTGGCTTGTTTGTCGTAAACACGGACGAAACAAGACCCACGACCGCTGTCGAATGGATGGCGGCAAATGATCCAGATTTGGTCATGATGCCGGTGTTGAGCAATCAATTTCGGATCCGAGTGAACGCATCCGCACAGTCGCGGAGGAGAACCGTCTCGCCGTTCAGCCATGCATCGATTCCGCAATAGGCGATCGCTTCTGGAGCTTCCAGGCCAAAGAGCGACGAGGCAAGAGTCACGACCTGCTGCGTACCGGGAGACGGTGGGCCATCACACAGACAACATTCCTCGAAGACAGGATGACGGGGTTTTTCTGACATCGAACAATCCTGACTTACTCGCTTTCAAAGTTCACTTGCTTCAACCGGTTGCTGTTGCAACTGAGGTCATCGTGTCAGCTTCGCCATTTCCTCGCGCCCTGTGGATGCGCGGTAGTAGTCTCTTTCGATCTTTGCATTCGCAACTGACTTGGCAAAACGCATCAATGAGGCTGTTTCACGCCTGCAGCATCCGCCCCATAATTCTATGAGCAAAATAATAATGTCGGATATATCCGATGGATTAATGATTAGCAAGATGGTGGCCATGTTTCATGGACACTCGCTCCCGCATTGCTTGGAATCTGAGGCATATCAGATCAACTGAAAACATCACGCAGGAGAACCTCGCAGTTGATGCGGGCGTCGATCGAACCGTAATAAGCGACATAGAGCGTGGCCGTCATAATGCGTCCGTCGACCTCCTCGACCGTCTTGCGTCTGCGCTCTCGGTTGACGTTTCCACATTCTTCGTTTTGCCATCCCCAGACGAAACTCGACCTGAACCCTTGAAGGCCGGCCGCAAACCGAAGAGATAATTGAGGTGGTAGTGCCACGATCGCTTCGAGCGAGCGGCCAGAAGCCGGAGAAGTCAATAGTGCCGCATTTTTCTCTCGAGCCACTTGATTGGCAAACGTACTCTAAGAATGGGTTCCAGGCCTATCCTCGTCCGAACCCTTGTCGAACACCTTTCGGTCGATCTGGATGCCCAGCGTTATCGCATCGAACAGATACTCGATGCCTAGGGTTTCGTGCAGGTGCTTGAAGCTGCACGTATCGAGAACCGACTTTCAGTTTAGTCGCAGTTGTCCTACGCGGTGGAGCAACGCGTTTTTCTGAGAATTACAGGTCTCATGCAGTTGTGTCACGAAGGCTGGGATTCGTGACAAGTCTTGGTTGCCTTTGCAGCTATCAGAACGGCGTTTCGGCCACGACACTGCGGTCGACCGTCTGGATATCTCGCTTGCCACACAATGCCATGGTGATGTCCATTTCGTTACGGATGATCTCCAGTGCCGCAGTCACCCCCGATTTTCCCATAGCTCCAAGTCCGTAAAGGTAGGGCCGCCCGATATAGGTCCCGCGTGCACCGAGCGCGACAGCCTTCAGGACGTCCTGGCCTGATCGGATTCCGCCATCGACATGAACCTCGATCTTGTCACCAACTGCATCGACGATCTTTGGAAGCATGCTGATCGATGATCTGGCGCCGTCGAGTTGTCTTCCACCGTGGTTCGAGACAATGATGGCGTCAGCGCCGGATTGACTGGCCGCACGCGCATCCTCCTCGTCGAGAATGCCCTTGAGAATAAGCTTTCCACCCCAGCGTTCCTTGATCCATGCCACATCTTCCCATGAAAGTTGCGGATCGAATTGCTCGGCGGTCCACGATGACAGCGAGGAAAGGTCGGAGACATTTTTTGCATGGCCGACGATATTGCCGAAACTGCGACGTTTGGTTGTCAGCATGTCGAAGCACCAGAACGGCTTCGTGGCCAACTGGATACCGTGTTGAATTGTCCATTTAGGAGGTGCGGACAAGCCGTTTCGAAGATCCTTGTGGCGCTGACCTAGAATCTGGAGGTCAAGGGTCAGAACCAGTGCTGAGCATTTTGCAGCCTTTGCACGGTCGATGAGCGAATTGACGAAATCGCGATCCTTCATGACATAAAGCTGAAACCAGAATGGCTTCGTCGTGACTGAAGCGACGTCCTCGATAGAGCAAATGGACATTGTGGAAAGGGTGAAGGGTACGCCGAATTCCTCGGCTGCCCTGGCTGCCAGCATTTCACCGTCAGCGTGCTGCATTCCACACAAGCCTGTGGGAGCAAGGGCAACAGGCATCGACGCACCCTGGCCGGCCATCGTGGTTGCGAGCGAGCGATTAGTCATGTCGACCAATACGCGTTGCCGGAGTTTTATCCTGGAGAAGTCTTCTTCGTTGGCACGGTAGGTGCTCTCGGTCCAGGCACCGCTATCGGCATAGTCGAAGAACATCTTCGGTACGCGACGCCGGGCAAGCGATTTCAGATCGGCGATGGTCAGCGGTGTAGACATGTTATGCGTTTCTTTCCCCATGCAGAACTGGTTTTCAGCTAGCACGAACCATTCGTTGGCGTCAGCAAAAAATCCATATGCATTGACTACTGTATGCATTGTTCATTGTGTTTCAGCAAATTGCGTGCTGGTGGCGTTCCACTCGTTTGAACTCACGATCGGATCAGATCAGGCAAAACCGGCATTTGTATCCGCTCAGAGCCTCGTTGATCACAGCTGGTGGCCCATGCCTGTCAGATGGAACCGGAAGAAAGTCCACTCTTCATCGCCTTGCCTGCGATATAGGTTTCTGCCACGGATCGATCATCGCCCATGGTTTGCAGCAGGAAGAGCTCTTCCGACAATGTCGCGACCGTCTCCATTCGCAACGCCATGGCGGGCGTTGCGGCAGCATCGAGAACGACAAGGTCGGCGTCCGTTCCGACGTCGAGCGTTCCGATGTGGTCGGCAAGCGACAGTGCCTCGGCATTTCCCCGTGTCGCCAAAAAAAATGTTTCCAGCGGGTTCATTCTTTCACCGAGCAATTGCTGGATCTTGTATGCTTCGTCCAGTGTGCGAAGCATGGAATAGCTTGATCCACCACCAATATCGGTGGCAACGGCAACTCGTACCGGATCTGAGCGGCGTGTCATTGCCTTGAGCGGAAAGAGACCGGAGCCGAGAAACAGGTTGGAGGTCGGGCAGTGCACAGCAACCGAACCGGTTTCGCTCAAGACGTCCGTTTCGCGGTCACTCAGATGGATTGCGTGGCCAAGCAGTGTTTTTCTGCCCAGCAGGCCGTATCGCGCATAGATGTCGGTGTAGTCCTTCGCCTGCGGATAGAGTTCGCATGTATATCTGATCTCGTCGTGGTTTTCAGACAGATGCGTCTGGATGTGCAGGTCCGGAAATTCCTGCGCCAGCGTCTGTGCCGCCTTCATCTGATCTGGTGTCGAAGTGATGGCGAAGCGCGGTGTGATCGCCACGTGGTTGCGACCCTTCCCATGCCAGTCGGCAATAACCGCCCGGGTCTCGTCATAGCTCATCTGCGGTGTGTCGAGCAGACCCTGCGGTGCATTTCTGTCCATCATGACCTTTCCACCGATCATGCACATTCCGCGTCGCATCGCCTCTGTGAAATAGGCATCGGCGGAAGCCTTGTGAACGGAACAGTATGCGGCAGCGGTGGTTGTCCCATGACGCAGAAGTTCGTCGTAGAAATGTCCGGCGATTCGGGCCGAATGATCGCTTTCGACGAAGCGGCATTCCTCATGGAATGTATAGGTGTTCAGCCATTCAAGCAGGCTGCCGGCATAGGACGCAATTACCTGCATTTGCGGAAAGTGGAGATGTGTATCGATCAGGCCGGGAAGGACGAGGTGGGGGCGGTGGTCGATTTCCGTCGCATCTTTCGGCGCTTTCCCCTTGATGGCGGCATAGTCGCCGATCATCGCAATCGTGCCATTATCGATCAATATCGCGCCATCATGCTCATAGTAGTAGCTCTGCGTATCGGTAAGGGAGAGCGGAACGCGCCTGAAGGAGAGCAGTCGGCCGCGGATCAGGATCTTCGTCATTTCGAAACAGTGCTTTCATACCAGGCAGTCAGGAGCTGACGTTCCTCTACTGAGATTTCGGTGATGTTACCGGGGGGCATCGCATGGCTCCGGCC
>JAEWDP010000073.1 GCA_023390055.1 Pseudomonadota bacterium
CACGATGAAGGAAAAGGGCATTCGCGACGATTTCGTCGTGATGGTCGGCGGCGCACCCCTCAACGAGGAATTCGGCAGGGCCGTTGGCGCCGATGCCTATTGTCGTGATGCAGCGGTCGCGGTCGAAACCGCAAAGGAGTTCGTTCGTCGCAGACACAATTCGATGGCCGCAGGATAGGCCGGCGGCAACAGACGTCACCGGCCGCAGCGCGGCCGGCACGGATCGACCCGCAAAAGCCGGCTGTCAGCGGGCGGCATTTTCGACATTGCGACCGGCATCTTGTGTGGCGTCCACGGCGTTGGCCGTGTCCTGGCCCATGCCGCGGATGGTATTGCCGCAGGAACTGAGTGCGGCCCCGACTGCGAGGAGCGCAGCGATCAACGTGACTGACCTTGTCGTCATCTAGGATACTCCGATGGTTATCGATCAAATTAGGGAGGGACATGACCTTCCGGGTGGCAAACGTTCCAGTCGCGAAAAAGTTCACGTGATTGCCTGCGGCGCGCTTGCCCGCGAAATCGTCGCCATATGCACCCAGCATGGCTTGAGCCATGTCGATATTCAGTGTCTTCCCGCAATCTGGCATGCCCATCCCCAAAAGATTGTTCCGGGACTGGAAAAGGCGCTCGCAGAAGCCAGACAAAACGGCGCGACGAGGATCTTCTTTGCCTATGCAGATTGCGGTACCGGAGGCGCCATTGACCGTCTTTGCGAACGCGAAGGTATTTCCCGCATCGAAGGCCCCCACTGCTATTCGTTCTTTTCCGGCAATGAAGCGTTCGAGGCAAATGCGGATAATGATGTCCAGAGCTTCTTTTTGACGGATTTTCTTGCCCGCCAGTTCGAAGCGTTCGTCATAGAGCCGCTCGGGCTCGACCGCCATCCGGAGCTGAAGGAACTGTACTTCGGAAATTACCGGACGCTCGTCTATCTCTCCCAGCTGGAGGACGTCGAGCTCCAGGAAAAGGCCAGGCAGGCCGCAGCCTATCTTGGCCTCACCTATGAATACCGCATGACCGGTTATGGCGATCTTGCACCGGCTCTCACACATCTCTAGCCGGTCCGCCCGCGGCGCTGACCGGCGCTCATGAAACCGTCCGGGGCCCAACGTCGTTTTCGTCGGGTGCTACGTCGTGGCGAGCGCAGTCCAGACGACATTGCCCGTGCATGTTGCGGGAAAAAGGGAGCAGGCAATGGTGGAGAAGATTGTGGTCTACTGGAGGGACATCCCCGCCCAGGTGACCATCAGGCAGGGCCGCAAGACGGCAAAGCGTGAGCTGCCTCTGCGTTTTACGGAGGCGATCGACATGTGCGCCATGCGCACCGGGGCAGCCGAAAGTGACGACTATCTGGCTGAGTGGCGCAGAGCAGCGCCGATCGTGATCGAAAATGCTTCGACCAGCGATCTGGAGGCCGAAGCCGACAGGGCCGTGGCGGAACTTGACGCCACCTACGACAAGAGCCGTCTGGTTGCACTCGTAAAGAGCGGAGGCCGAGAAAATGGCTGACGACAAGCCGGCCATCGGCAATGCTTCGGCAAAAGCCAAGGCTGCGACAGGGGCTTACGTTCCAGGCGACGTATCGCCGGTGCGTCGCGTCCAGCGACGCTATTCGGTCCGTCTCTGGTCAGTGCGCCATTCGAGATTGCTGGAATGGTTCTATGGCCGGTTTGCCAACGCCTTCCTGTTTCTCCATCCGTTCTGGAAAACTGTCGGCTACGCGCGTGCGGAAGCACCCGTGACCTTCGTCGAACGTCGGGTGAAGGGGCTTCTTTTCGACTGTCGCATGTGCGGACAGTGCATCCTGTCTTCCACCGGCATGTCATGTCCGATGAATTGCCCAAAGCAGTTGCGGAACGGGCCGTGCGGCGGTGTGCGGGCAAACGGCAACTGCGAGGTCGAGCCTGACATGCCCTGCGTATGGGTCAAGGCCTGGGAAGGTTCTCGCACGATGGTCAAAGGTGATGCGATCATGGCGGTCCAGGAACCGGTCAATCAATCCTTGCGCGAAACGTCATCCTGGCTGCGGGTGACGGCGCAAGCGGCAGCTGAACGCGAGACCGCCGGGGATGTTCGCCAATGACGATCAGCATGCACCACCACGACGATCCCTCGGCACCTCTCGCTCCGCTACCCGGCCATTCATCATGCGGACGGCTGGAACGTGTGCTGAGACAAGGAGAGTTTGCCGTCACGGCAGAACTCAATCCTCCAGACAGTGCCAATGCGCAGGACGTTTATGACCGGGCTGCGATATTTGATGGCTGGGTGGACGGCATCAATGCTGTCGATGCCTCCGGCGCCAACTGTCACATGTCTTCGGTGAGCATTTGCGCACTTCTGACCCGCATGGGTTACGCCCCCGTCATGCAGATTGCCTGCCGCGACAAGAACCGGATCGCCATTCAGGGCGACGTTCTGGGTGCGTCGGCCATGGGAGTGCAAAACATCATGTGCCTGACGGGCGATGGCGTGCAGGCGGGAGACCAGCCTGGTGCAAAGCCCGTCTTCGATCTCGACTGCATATCATTGCTGAAAACCGTGCGCACCATGCGTGACGAACACAAGTTCCTGTCCGGCCGCAAACTGACATCGTCGCCGAACGTCTTCCTTGGCGCGGCGATCAATCCGTTTTCTCCGCCCTATGATTTCCGTCCCCACAGGCTTGCCAAGAAGATCGAGGCCGGCGCCCAGTTCGTCCAGAGCCAATATTGCTACGATGTCGAGTTGTTCCGCAAATACATGGCGAAGGTCCGTGATCTTGGGCTTCATGAAAAGTGTTTCATTCTTGTCGGTGTCGGTCCCCTCGCCTCGGCAAGGACTGCCCGATGGATGCGCTCCAATGTCCCCGGTGTCCATATTCCCGACGCCGTCATCAGCCGCCTTGAGGGGGCTGCCGACCAGAAGCGCGAAGGCAAGCAGCTGTGCATCGACCTCATCAATGAGGTCAAGGCAATAGAGGGCGTATCCGGGATCCACGTCATGGCCTACCGGCAGGAAGAATTTGTCGCGGAAATCGTCCATGAATCCGGTGTTCTCAAAGGCCGACAACCGTGGAAGAGAGAAGCCGCTCCCGGACACGCAGCCATTGTCGAACGTCTGGAGAAAATCAGCCTTGAAGAGGAAGAAAATCAGCAGCTGCTGGCCGACATTGCCGCACACAAGCCCAATGACTAACCGTTTTACCCCTTAGCCATCAAAGAACATCAGACCTCAGGCGTCGGAGAGATACATGACCCGCACCATCGTCGCATCCGCTACCCGTGAAATCACCATCGGCTTTGACCAGCCGTTTTGCGTGATCGGCGAGCGCATCAATCCCACGGGCCGCAAAAAGCTCGCGGCAGAAATGATCGAAGGCAATTTCGATACCGTCATGAGAGACGCTGTCGATCAGGTCTCCGCCGGTGCAACGATGCTCGACATCAATGCCGGCGTGACCGCAGTTGATCCGAATTCAACGGAGCCGGCACTTCTTGTCCAGACGCTGGAGATCGTACAGGGGCTCGTCGACGTCCCGTTGTCGATTGACAGCTCCGTCACGGCGGCAATCGAGGCAGCGCTCAAGGTGGCCAAGGGCCGTCCACTGGTCAATTCTGTCACCGGTGAGGAAGAAAAACTGGAAGCCATCCTTCCCTTATGCCGAAAATATGATGTCCCCGTCGTCGCAATCTCGAACGACGAGACAGGCATTTCCATGGATCCGGACGTTCGCTTTGCCGTCGCGAAGAAGATTGTCGAAAGGGCCATGGACCATGGGATCAAGGCACATGATGTGGTGGTCGACCCTCTTGTGATGCCGATCGGTGCCCTGGGCGATGCCGGCCGCCAGGTCTTCGCACTCTTGCGCCGCCTGCGCGAGGACCTGAAGGTCAACACGACCTGCGGGCTGTCCAATATCTCTTTCGGTCTGCCGCATCGTCATGCGATCAATGCCGGTTTCATTCCCATGGTGATCGGTGCCGGCATGACCTCGGCCATCATGAACCCCTGCCGTCCTCAGGAGATGGAAATGGTGCGCGCCGCAAATGTCCTCAACGGCACCGACCCAAATTGTGGCAACTGGATCATGACATACCGCGACTACAAGCCGGCAGACGGCGCCGCAAATGCCGCGCAGGCACAACCGCCGGCAAGTTCAGGGGGACGCCGTGGTGGTCGCGCGGCAAGAACCGGACAGGGTGCAGCCGCCAGCTAGAGCAATCGAAAAGGTCGTCTTGATGACTGGCAGGCCCCGCGACAACAGCACCGCTGGAATGGGCTTTGCGATGATCCAAAGGCGACGTCAACTGGCGCGATCCTGTCTGCCTGCCTGTCCACAACAACGCTAGGGTAGTTCAGTGACCACAGCTTCGATCCTGGAAATGCGATGACCGAGCAAGATCCCCTCATTCTCTTCATGCCATCTGGCAAGCGGGGCCGCTTTCCGATTGGAACGCCTGTCCTCGACGCAGCACGCGAGCTCGGCGTCTATGTGGAGAGCGTGTGCGGAGGGCGTGCAACCTGCGGGCGCTGTCAGGTCTCGGTGCAGGAAGGTCGTTTCGCCAAGCACGGCATAACATCCTCCAACGATCATATTTCGCCGGTCGGCCCCAAGGAAGAGCGTTATGACCGGGTTCGAGGCCTGCCAGACGCTCGCCGCCTGTCCTGTTCCGCGCTGATCCTCGGTGACCTTGTCATCGATGTGCCGCAAGATACCGTGATCAATGCACAGGTCATCCGCAAGGACGCTGACCAGCGGGTGATCGAGCGCAATCCGGCGGTCCAGATGTGCTATGTCGAGGTTGAAGAACCCGACATGGAAAAACCGCTTGGCGACATCGATCGCCTGAAGGTTGCCCTTGCCAGGGAATGGCACTACCGCGATATCGAGGTCGATTTCCATCTCGTCGCAAAGGCACAGTCGATCCTTCGCGAGGGAGACTGGAAGGTCACTGCGGCGATCCACCACGATGGCGATGGCGATCGGCCCCGTCTCATCGCTCTTTATCCAGGCCTGAAGAACGAGGCATATGGCATTGCCTGCGACATCGGCTCGACAACGATTGCCATGTACGCCTCCTCGCTTCTGTCGGGACGTCTGGTCGCCTCCGTTGCCACATCCAATCCGCAGATCCGTTTCGGCGAGGATCTGATGAGCCGGGTTTCTTACGTGATGATGAACCCTGATGGCCGCGAAGCGATGACCAGTGCGGTGCGAGGGGCCTTGAATGAACTGATCGACAAGGCCTGCGTCCAGGGCGAAATGTTGCGCGAAGACATCCTCGACAGCGTCTTCGTCGGCAATCCGATCATGCACCATCTCTTCCTGGGGATCGATCCGACCGAGCTTGGCGGTGCACCCTTTGCACTGGCCGTTTCCGATGCCGTGAAACTCAGGTCATCGGACATCGGTCTGCCGATGAACGATGGCACACGCACCTACATCCTGCCCTGCATTGCCGGCCATGTTGGTGCGGATGCCGCAGCGGCAACGCTATGTGAAGGTCCCCACCGGCAAGATGAGATGATGCTTCTCGTCGATATCGGAACAAATGCCGAGATCGTGCTTGGCAATTCCACCCGCGTTGTGGCGGCATCGTCACCGACGGGACCCGCATTCGAAGGCGCCGAGATCACCTGTGGCCAGCGCGCGGCAGCCGGAGCAATCGAGCGGGTCCGCATCGATCCGGCAACGCTGGAGCCGCGTTTTCGTGTTCTTGGCGTGGAGCCCTGGTCCGACGAGGAGGGTTTCGCCGAAGCCGTGGCGCAGACAGGCGTGACAGGCATCTGTGGTTCAGGCATCATCGAGGTGATCGCCGAAATGTTTCTCGCCGGGATCATTTCCGAAGACGGCGTTGTGGATGGGTCCCTTGCGGCGCGTTCGCACCGCATCGAGCCGACAGGCAGGACGTTCGCCTATCTGCTTCATGACGGGGCGCCACGCATCACGGTGACGCAAAATGATGTGCGTGCCATTCAACTTGCCAAGGCCGCTCTTTATGCCGGCGTCAAGCTGCTCATGGACAAGCAGGGCGTGACGGAGGTCGACCGGATCGATCTTGCCGGCGGATTTGGAACCTTCATCGACCCGAAATATGCGATGGTCCTGGGCCTTATTCCCGATTGTTCACTTGAGCGCGTGAAGGCTGTCGGCAACGCTTCCGGCACAGGCGCGCGCATGTGCCTGCTCAACCGCGACTACCGCCGCGAAATTGAGGAAACAGTCAGGAAGGTCGACAAGATCGAGACAGCGCTTGAATCAAGGTTTCAGGAACACTTCGTCAACGCGATCGCACTGCCCAACAAGGTAGACAGCTTCGAAAAGCTCGGATCCATCGTTACTTTGCCACCAAAGGCGGACACCGCGCAGGGTACGGGAGAGGTCGCCGGGCGTCGTCGCCGTCGCGCAAGACAGTAATCAGGCAGCCAGTCCCGCCATCTGCACGTAGGAACCCCGAATGCTGTCTGCCACGGCCCGCGCCGGTCCAGACAGTTGTGGCGTGGTGACAAGGCGGACATCGAAACTGATCAGGTCGGGAAGCTCTTCCTGGGCTCCCAGAACCACCATTTCCTCCGACAGATAGGAACGTGGAAATGGCGCGATGGCGAGATCGGACAGGACCGCCGCGCGCTGCGCCATCGAATGGGCACTGGCATAGGCGATCCGATAGGCCCGCTTCTGCTTTTCAAGCTGCGCTATGGCGTCCTGACGCCACACACAACCTTCTTCCCAGACGGAAAGCGGCAGAGGATCACGCAGATGGGCCGTACCGCATCTGGCACCCGCCCAGACAAGTTTTTCGGTATAGACGACTTCACCCGAGTTTGGAAACGAGCGCGGATGACAATTGAACAAAGCAAGGTCAAGGCGCTGTTCTTCCACACGCTTGCGAAGTGCTGAACTTGAATCAACGGTGACATCGACCATGATACCGGGACAGCTTTCGGCGAAGTTCTTGAGAATGCGCGGCAAGAGACGTTCGGCAATATCGTCCGGAGCGCCCAGTCTGACGATGCCGGAAAGTTCCGGCATGACGAAACGCGAGACCGCTTCATTGGACAAAGCAAGCATCCGGCGCGCATAAGACAGCAGGATCTCTCCATGCTGCGTCAGAACGACCGAACGTGCATCGCGCAAGAACAGCGACGTGCGAAGCTGTTCCTCGAGCTTCTTGATCTGCATGGACACCGCCGACGGTGTTCTCAGCACGACCTCGGCGGCGGTCGAAAAATTCCCGGTTTCGGCAATCGCCACGAACGTGCGCAAGATGTCATTGTCGAGGAGAGGCAACACTGGGCGACGGGGATCTGGCATGGCAATTCTCTATCAATAAAACTGAACATAATGACCATATCATTTCGTTTGATTGAACGTCAAGACAAGCGCAGGATCACCACAGTCGCAATTCACGCGAACAGGTACGTCCCCTCATCCATGCGGCTGTTCGCAGACAAGGAGAAATGACATGGCCTACACGTCCAATCGCCATATCGAGGGTTTCAACTCGGGCTTTCACATGATGACAGGTTCTTTTGTTCGCTTTGCGTCGCGCGTGCGCAATCAGAGGCGCCGGCACAAGACCGAAAAACTTTTGGCCTCTCTGCCCGTTGAAATCCGCAAGGACATCGGCTGGCCGACGAATGACGGCACATCCGGCCAGTCGTGAACTCTTATCTGTTTGCCGCTCACCCCGAAACGAGGCATGCCCGCCCCTTCAACCCGCGGTCATGACCGGGTGTCGACGTTGCGGTTGCCGGTATGTGACCGCAACGTGCCCTGTCGCAAATATGTTGTCCATCAGACCGTATCCCCCCTTCACCCAAAGCATTTTTCATGGCAGTGTCGTAAACAAGGCATTGGCCATGGGCCAGCAATTGAGGTGTCGCGGCATGAACGTGATGAATATTCCCTCCGTGCGGTCACGCACACTCGTATTTTTCCTTGTTCCGAACTTTACGCTTCTGCCATTTACGGCAGCGGTCGAAACATTGCGTATCGCCAACCGCATGCTGGGCTATGATGCCTACAGCTGGCGCCTCTGTTCCGCCGATGGCGAGAAGGTCTGTTCATCGGCCGGGATCGCCCTGGATGTTGACACCTCGGTTGCAGACGAGCGCAAGAATCTCGGCGGCGAGAAGCGGCCAGACACGCTGCTGGTCTGTTCGGGGGTGGACATCGAGCGCTATCACAACAAGGCGGCATTCGCCTGGCTGCGTGAAAGCTACAATCGCGGCCTGATACTCGGCAGTCTGTGCACCGGCACGTATGTGCTGGCCCAGGCCGGCCTCTTGAACGGCAAGCGTTGCGCCATACACTGGGAAAACCTTCCCGGCTTTTCGGAAGCCTTCCCGCAAGTCGAAGTCTATGCCGATCTCTACGAGGTCGACGGCCACCTCTACACCTGCGCCGGGGGTACCGCTTCACTTGACATGATGTTGAATTTCATTGGCCAGGACTTCGGCGAAAACATCGTCAATCGTGTTTGCGAACAACAATTGACCGATCGGGTCCGCAACCCTCACGATCGCCAGCGCCTGCCCCTCAGAGCCCGTCTTGGCGTTCAAAATGCCAAGGTACTGTCAATAATCGAACTGATGGAAAACAACCTCTCCGAGCCTTTGTCGCTCGTCGAGATCGCCGATGATGCCGGACTGTCTCGCCGGCAGATCGAGCGCCTGTTCCGCCAGGAAATGGCCCGTTCTCCGGCACGCTACTATCTCGAGATCCGACTGGATCGCGCACGCCATCTTTTGATCCAGTCATCCATGCCTGTCGTCGAGGTTGCTGTCGCCTGTGGCTTCGTGTCAGCGTCACATTTTTCGAAATGCTACAGGGAAGTCTATCATCGCTCGCCGCAACAGGAGCGGGCTGAACGCAAGCTGACGATTGCCTCGTCGCCGACCAGCATGGCGGCCTGAGATCACCGATCCGGGCCGGCCTTTGACCCTGACGATCCGCAAGACCGCTACGTCCGTTCGGAAAAGCGTTCATAGGCCGTAATCTTGCGCACGAGAGGCTCCGCATCACGCTGATAGATTTCGTTTTGAAGGAACATCCGTTCCTGTTCGAGATCCGGTTCATCCACATCGATATACCAGGCGCGTGGACTTTGCCCCTCTTCCCCGTTCCACCGATAACCGCGCGCCTTGAGAACGTTCTTCAGATCGAACGGGGCATGGACGGCCCACACACGGTAGCTTGGACGTCTTGCCCGCTCCAGAAGACTGCGCATTGCAGGGACACCAGTCCGTGGAAGCGGTGTTGCCAGAAGTTCGATTGCAGCCAGGCAATCATTTTCAGCCCGGTGGCGTCCATAGAAAAAACCGGCCCCCATCGCCAGATAGGCAAGCTTCGTTCCCTCATAGCCTTCACTGCCCCAATCAACCTGCGTCATGGAGCAGGCCCAGGGTTTGACTGCAAACACTGCGCTGAGGCGTTCAGCAAAACGCCGATCGAATGCCGCATTATGGGCGATGATCAAGGCCGCATCATTAACAATGGTTTCAACTTCGGATGGATCGATTTCCTGACCAGCGACCATGTCATCGGTAATACCCGTCAGTGCCGTGATTTGCGGCTGGATGGGTGATGATGGCTGCTGGAACCGCTGATAGGGCTCCCGAACATGGAAGATCCGCCCGTCGAGACCATAGGTGAACGGGACAATCGCAAGTTCTATGATCTCGTCTTTCGTCGGGTCGAGCCCGGTTGTCTCGACATCCACAAAAAGACCGGTACGCAGTTCGCAGCCAGCCGGTTCTTCAATGACAGGACGCATTTTCAGTTGCCGCAGGACACGATACCGGCCACTTTCCTCCAGCGTTGCCGCCATGGCTTCGAGGTCCAACTCGTCAGGCTGCAAGCCACGTCTCCTTACAAACAGCATGCTTCAATTGACGGTCCAACCCGATAGTCGAGGCCAGTCCGGTGGCAGGCCCCGTTCTAGCCTCCAATTGCCTGCACGTCGAGATCGACCAATGCCCGTGCTGGAAAACTCACCCGCTTTTCGCGATACGGGCGATTACCTTGATTTCAAAGGCAAAGCCGGCAAGCCAGGTAACACCGACCGCCGTCCAGTTCGGAAATGGCGGGGCAGTGAAAATCTCGTTCTTGACTGCCATTACCGTTTCCATCTGGTCTTCCGGATCCGTGTGAAACGTCGTAACGTCGACAATATCGTCATAGCTGCAGCCGCCCGCCTCGAGCGTCGCCTTGAGATTGGCGAACGCCAGACGGACCTGCGCACCCAAATCCGTTTCCGGCGATCCGTCTGCACGACTGCCCACCTGCCCTGAGACAAACAGAAAATCGCCCGAACGGATCGCTGCGGAATAGCCGTGAGCATCATAGAGCGCATGGCGATTGGCGGGGGAAACGGCATCGCGTTTGGTCATAATATCGGACCTCTTCATAAGTGGAACCGGGCCGAAACGGCAGGTTTCCATCCCGGTAAGGGCGAGACTTTGCACATTGATCCTCGGTAATCTCCTAGATGCGAACCTTATCAAGAAAAGCATGCATCAGCCCCGCAATTTCGCGAGCATGGGTTTCCAGCGCGAAGTGTCCGGTATCGAGCAGATGGACCTCCGCATCCGGCAGATCACGCCGATAGGCCTCAGCGCCTGCCGGAATGAATGCGGGATCGTGGCGCCCCCAGGCCGCCAGCAAAGGCGGACGATAGTGACGAAAATAGGCCTGGAAATCAGGATAGAGCGCAACATTGCTGCGGTAGTCGAGGATCAGGTCGAGCTGTATTTCCTCAGCCCCGGGACGGGCCATATAGGCAATGTCGAGCTCGTAGCCATCCGGTGACACAAGAACGGCATCCGCGCCGGTACCATATTGCCAGTTTCGGATCGTGTCTGGTGACAGCGAGGCGCGGCAGGCTTCCCGATTGGCGGCCGTCGCTTCGCGCCAATAGGCTTGCCACGGACCCCATTCATCGCTGAAGCCCTCCACATAGGCATTTCCGTTCTGGGAGATGATCGCAGAAATCTTTTCGGGATTGCGCATTGCCAGTCGCAGTCCGACAGGAGCGCCATAGTCAAAGACGTAAAGCGCAAATCGGTCCAGCGACAGTGACTGGACGAAACCTTCGATCACGCCCGCGATGCCGTCAAAGGTATAATCAAACATACCGCGCGGTGGAGCCTTGGTCTGCCCGAAACCAGGCAGGTCTGGCGCGATCAGCAAAAAGCGACCGGCGAGCAAGGGGATCAGATCGCGAAACATGTGACTTGACGTGGGAAAGCCATGCAGCAGCAGGATTACAGGCGCGTCTTTCGGCCCCGCATAGCGGTAAAAGACCTCGACATCGCCAACCTGCTTGAACCCGTATCGTATTTCCATTGTGAAAACCCTTTCTTCATTCAATGAAAGGGTAGTGCTTTTCGTAATCTGAAATAATATGGACACACTGCAATGCTTGGTTTCAGAACTGGAAATAATGATGGATCGTCTCGAAGCGATATCAATATTTCTGACTGTGGTGCAGACTGGCTCGTTTGCTGGCGCCGCCCGAAAGCTCGGCCGCTCACCTGCATCAGTGACACGAGCCGTATCCCAGTTGGAGGAGAGCGCTGGCGCGCGGTTGATCGAGCGAACGACACGACGTTTCGCCGTTACCGAAACGGGCGCACGTCATGTCGAGACCTACGCAAAGATCCTCGACGAACTTGCACATCTGGAGACACGGTCACCCGATGCCGCCATCAGTGGCACTGTCGTGGTTACGGCACCCGAACTTTTCGGTCGTATGAAAGTGATGCCGGTGATCGAAAGCTTCCTCGCGCTTCATCCCGGCACAAAGGCAAGGCTACTACTTGTCAATCGCGTGGTCGACCTTGTGGGTGAAGGCGTGGACGTCGCAATTCGACTGGCGGATCTGCCCGATTCCGCGATGACCGCAATCAAACTGGGCGAAATACGCAAACTGACGTGTGCCGCTCCCTCCTACCTCGCCAGAAATCTTTTTCCGAGCGATCCGTGCGACCTGCTGTCCCACGCCTGCATCGGGTTGAATGAAGCAGGTTCGCAGGAACTGTGGCGCTATCGCGCAGGCAGAGCCGGGCGACGCAACCGCTCTGTTCGTGTCCGATGTCGCCTGACTTTAAACAGTGCGGGCGCAGCCATCGACGCTGCCGAGCGCGGTCTGGGCATTGTGCGTCCGCTTTCCTACCAGGTCGAAAGGCAAATCGCGCAAGGATCCCTCGTAACTCTCCTTGACGCGTACGAACCAAAATCAATCCCGGTGCATCTGGTATTCCAGCCAAGACCATTTCAGGGAGGTGCGTTGCGCGCTTTCGTCGACCACGCTGTCCCCTTGTTGAGGCACTCATTCAGCAGGCGTAAAGATCCATCAGTCTAGGCCATGTCGGGACGTCTTGCTTCCTGCACGGCATGGATCTGGACAAGGGTGTCCAGGTTCTGGTTGACCCGGCAATAGAATTCCTCGTCGATGAACGGCCTCAGCATGAAATCATTTCCACCAGCCTTGAGAAAGCGGGCCGATAAAAGCCTGTTGGTAGACGACGAAACACCGATGATGCGTAACTGATGGGAACCACGGTCGGAGCGAATGCGGCGTGTCAGCTCGAACCCGTCGATATCCGGCATGTTGTAGTCCGTGACCATCAGGCTGATATCATCATGCGCCTTGAGGATCTGAAGAGCTTTTGCACCGCTGTCAGCCGTACTGACGCGAAAATTGTAGCGCTTCAGACGGCTGCTCAGGAGAGCCCGGGCCGTCGGGCTGTCATCGACAATCAGCACATGATGGCGATGATTGGTCAAAAACCGGGCAACTGCTTCGGCCAGCATGTCAACGGCGTAGATATTGTCCTTGATGACATAGTCGACAATCTCCTTCGACAACAGCCTGTCC
>JAEWDP010000158.1 GCA_023390055.1 Pseudomonadota bacterium
AGCATGTCTCGCTCGATATATTTCGCGGTGAAACGCTATCCCTTGTCGGCGAATCCGGTTGCGGAAAGTCGACATTGGCAAAAGCTCTGGTTGGCCTCGTTCAACATTCGGGCCGTATCGAGATCAATGGCAAGGCGCTCGACGAACTTGACAATGTTGGTCGCAAGGCAATCCGCCGTGAACTCCAGATCGTATTCCAGGATCCGATAGCGGCGCTCGATGCCCGCATGACGGTTGGAGAACTCATCCGCGAACCCTTGGTCATTCATGGTATCGGTACCTCGAGTGAACAAGTGGCGCGTGTGCACGAATTGCTTGAACGTGTGGAGATGTCGCCAAACGTCTACAACCGCTACCCGCATCAGTTTTCAG
This sequence comes from Pseudomonadota bacterium, assembly GCA_023390055.1. Classification (GTDB taxonomy): domain Bacteria; phylum Pseudomonadota; class Alphaproteobacteria; order Rhizobiales; family Rhizobiaceae; genus Neorhizobium. Next base: position 373 of record JAEWDP010000158.1, read on the forward strand.
GCGGGCAACGCCAGCGCATCTGCATCGCCCGGGCTCTTGCGTTGAAGCCCAAGCTGATCGTTTGTGACGAAAGCGTTGCCGCACTCGACGTATCAATCCAGGCAAAGGTGCTGGACCTGTTACGCGATCTACAAAAGGAGAGCGGTGTCACCTACCTCTTCATCAGCCATGACATGGCAGTCGTTGAAAACATTTCCGACCGTATTGCCGTGATGTATCTGGGCCAGATCGTCGAGTTGGGAACCCGCACACAACTGTTCGACAATCCCCAGCATCCCTACACGAAACGTCTTCTGGCAGCCGTTCCGGTTCCAGACCCTCGCCGCAAACGGACATCGAACCGGCTATCTGCCGGCGAGATCCCAAGCCCCATCTGGAAAGTCGGCAGTGCACCGCAACAGGTGCAGCTCGTCGACATTGGCGATGGTCATCTCGTCGTTCAGTCCGATTGATCCGTCAGCATTTTGCGCGGCTTGAACAGGTTCGCGGAAAACCTGAGGCAGCTTCTGCCCGCCTCGCAGATCGGGAACGGGCAGAAACAGGTCTGCGGATATGTTTACGTTGCCTTGATGACCGTTTCCCAATGCGCGTGAAGAGCCTGGATATCACCGCTGGTCAGGATGGGCATCACCGCGTGCAACTGGTCATCCGTCCATTCCCACCATTTCAGTTCGACGAGCATCGCAATCTCGACCTCGTCAAAGCGCATACGAATGGGCTTTGCCGGGTTTCCCCCAACGATTGCGTAGGGAGCAACGTCCCGTGTTACCAAGGCGCGTGTCCCGATAACTGCCCCGTCGCCTATCTTCACACCAGGCATGATGATCGCTTCCGATCCAATCCACACGTCATTGCCGATGACGGTATCGCCGGCTGCCTGATATCCATTTTCGGCACCAGAAAACGCTTCGACTTCCGACATCCAGAAGAAGGGGAATGTACTGATCCAGTCGTTGCGATGCCCCTGATTGCCAGCCATGATAAAGGCCGCTCCGGAACCAATCGAACAAAAGTTGCCGATGATAAGCCTGTCTGCGCCTTCATCTGGCAGCAGAAACCGAGCGCAATCGTCAAAGCTGTGACCATGGTAGTAACCGGAGTAGTAGCTGTAACGACCAACAACGAGGTTGGGATTCTTGACCTGACGGTCGAGGGTGATGCCCCTGAAGGGGCTTTCAAAGTAATTATTCATAGAAAGTACCACTGACTGTTTGCCGCCATGCGGCATTTGGTTCCGATGCAACATCGCACACGAAAGCGTTTGGCATTCGCATGTTGAATGCCAGACCAGGACTTCTCGCGCCTCAACGCGGAAGCAAATTCAGGTGGTACAGTCTGCAGATTTCATAATGGCATCATGCTCGAATGCGACGAAAACGCAAGATTATCTTGCATTGTGCTTGTGGTCGTAACGGATCTCTGACGTCAGATGTTTTGTCGCGTCATACATGGTGGCCATTGAGACGATCGCCCATCCGGCAAGCGCAGTACGTGAAAGCATTGTCCATAATGCTTCTCATTACGGGCATGTCGTGACCTGGCTTGCGCAAATGTCTCTAATCCAGCCGCGCGGCCTTTCGCCATCGCGTTGTCCCTCGACCTCAACCCAGTGTCCTTGGCAGGCATGCAGCGTATCGAGCTGGAAATTATCGATGGTGCTGCTCGATGTACTCACCGTGAAGGCAACCTGGGCATCGTCAGACGGTCGTGCGAGGAGCTCGGGCGATTCCAGCCAGACGCGAAGCATGTTGCCAGGGAGCCATCCATCGCCGGAAAAGGTGGTCACCGGGTCCATCGGCCACCCTCCATAGAGTTCGGTTATGATCTCCGAAATCCGGAACCAGCCATCGCGAGAGCCGATGATCGTCACCTGCGGAAAGTAGATTTCCTCTCCGTCGGTATAAGGGCGAGGTATCGTCGCCACTATCGGATAGTCCTGCCCCGGCCCGGAGCGAACCGGGAATTCAGGCGGAGCGCCCTTCATGACCCAGGCCGATATCTCGCATTGCGCACCTTCTTCGCCCTTCTGTCCGTGCCATCCAGGATTTTCTTCGGCCATAGCCATCGACGGAAGGCAGCAACACAAGACGGCAAACCGCCGTGCGACAGTCAATCGGCGCAAAATCCCCATTCACATCGCCCTCCCCGTCACGCCGTGCAAAGCTTTCATACGCCATTATAGCGGATTGCCACAATGTGACTTAACCGGAAACAAGTGGGCGGTTTACGCCATTGGTTCAAATGAAACGCCCGGGGACCCGGGTAGATGGCAATGAGCGGCACCGCTGAAGAAGCGGCTTCCAGGCAGTACAAGCAACGGTTCCTCGCTCCGGGAGCGTACCACGCCTGCGTCAGTGGCGGAGTATCTTGCCAAGAAAAGCCTGACTGCGTTCGGTCTTGGGGTTCGAAAAGAACTCTTCCGGCGTACCACTTTCGACAATGGCACCCTGATCCATGAACACCACGCGTTGGGCGACCCGGCGCGCAAAGCCCATCTCATGGGTCACCACCATCATGGTCATGCCCTCTTCGGCAACCGCAACCATAACATCGAGCACTTCGCTGATCATTTCAGGGTCAAGCGCGGAGGTCGGCTCGTCGAACAGCATGATCTTGGGCCGCATTCCAAGGCAGCGTGCAATTGCCACACGCTGCTGCTGGCCACCGGACAACTGCGAGGGATATGCATTGAACTTGTCACCGAGTCCGACCTTTGCCAGCAGGTCGCGTCCGTCCTTTTCGGCTTGGGCGCGCGGAATCTTTCGTACGTGGATGGGTGCCAGAGTAACATTCTCGAGCGCGGTCTTGTGCGGGTAAAGGTTAAAGGACTGAAAGACGAACCCTATCTCGGTGCGCAACTGCGTCATGTTGGTGGCCGGGTCACCGACACGCTTGTTATCGACGATGAGATCGCCCTTCTGGGTTTGCTCGAGACCGTTGATGCAACGAATCAGCGTCGATTTTCCGGAGCCACTGGGACCGCACACGACCACAACCTCTCGTGGCTGGATACTCAAATTGATGTCGTTGAGGACATGAAGCGGTCCGAACCATTTATTGACGCCATGAAACTCGATCACGCCTTACTGCCCTCCTTGATCATTTTCTTCTCACTCACAACTGCACCTCCCCATGAGCGGCGCTCATGCGGCTTTCGAGCCGGCGCGCCAGCAGGATGAGCGGATAACAGACAATAAAATAGCCGACGCCGACGAGGAAAAATACCAGCAGTCCGTTTGGCACCCGCTGCACCACCAGCCAACCGACGCGGGTCAGATCGGTCAAGCCGATGGCCGAAACGACAGACGAATCCTTTATGAGCAGCACATACTGTCCGACCAGCGGCGGCAGCACCACACGCATGGCCTGCGGCAGCACCACCTGCCGCATCCGCTGCCATTTGGACAGGCCCGAAGCCAGAGCTGCCTCGACCTGGCCTTTCGGTACCGACTGGATTCCGGCGGCGACGATCTCGCAAATGAAGCAGGCGTTGAGGTTCGTCAACGCGATGATGCCAGCGGTGAAGGCATCGAGCTCGATTCCCAATTCCGGCAGAATGAAGAAGATCAAGAATATCTGGACCAGAAACGGCGTTCCACGGATCAGATCCACCCACGCACCGATAACGGCACTGAGCACTCCATTGCCCGCAGTACGAAGAATGCCGAGGCCGAAGCCGATCAGCGTCCCGAAAACGAGTGCAATAAGTGACAGCATGACCGTCATTCCAAGACCACGCATGGCCAGGGGATAGCTGCTGGCGAGACTTTCGAGTTGTTGCCAGATCATGCACGGCTCCTTGCCGGTCCAATGCCAAGCCACCGGCCCGAGAGGGCGGCCAGCCCCTTGAGGCAATAGTATAACAGCAAGTACAGGGCGGCCACGGTGATGAAACCTTCCGCAGGCATGAAGCGGTCGGAAGCAAGCAATTGTCCGGCCCGTGTCAATTCAGAGACCGATATCAATGACAGCAGCGCCGAATCCTTGACCATAACGATAGCCTGTCCGAGCAACGGCGGAATCGTCACCTTGAAGGCCTGCGGCAGGACGACCAGGCGCATTCGCTGAAAATAATTCATGCCCGAAGCGATGCTGGCTTCCACCTGACCGCGGTGAATCGACAGGATGCCGGCGCGGATGATTTCGGCTACATAGGCACCGCTGTTGAGCGACAAAGCGAGCACGCCAACGACGAGTTCGGGTAGGACGACACCAAGACGCGGCAGACCGAAATAGAGAAAGTAGAGCTGAACCAGAAGCGGCGTTGCGCGGACGACGTCGATATAGGCTTTGGCAGATAGCCGCAATGTTCGCGAGCGTTGAAGGTTCATGGCGCAAAGCACAATGCCGACCAAAAGCGCGCCCACGAAGGAAATGACGGATAGCCAGACCGTCGTGACGAGGCCCTGCCCGAACAGGGGCAGATATTCGCCAATCGTGCGGAAGCTGAAATTCTCAAGCATCTACAAGCAACTAATCCCGGTTGGATTCAACATCGATAAGCCAACAGGCGGCTTCGCACCGATCATAGGTCAGGTGCGAAACCGCTCAATGCAGGCTATCAATGTCCCGACTTAGTGGTCCTTCTTCCAATCTTCAGAATTGACCCAGTAGTCGAGATTCTGCTCCAGACGTCCGTCAATCGTGACCTGATCGAGAAACAGGTTCATCCAGATCAAAAGGTCAGGCGCGTCATAACGGGTCGCAAAGGCAAGCGGTTCCTTTGACAGAAGATCGGGCGAAATGGCGAAAGTGCCTGCCGGATAAGAGGTCGACTGGCCCTTGACGGCCGAAACATCGTTCACGCCGCAATCTGCCTGACCGTTGTTAACGGCATCAAGCAACAGCGGGCCGCCGCCCTTGTAGCTCTTGATCTCGGCTTCCGGAAAAGCCTTCTTGGCTTCTTTTTCGCCGGTGGCGCCGAGCAGAACGGCGATCTTGGTCCCAGGCGCCTTGCAATCTTCCGCAGATTTGAAATCACTATCCGTCTTTGTGAAGACTGTGCTGCCGGTGTACATATAGGGCTTGGTGAAGGCGACCTTCATCGCGCGTGCCAGTGTCGGCGTCATGTCAGCCACCAGCAGGTCGGCCTTGCCGGAAAGCAGCGCCGGAATGAGGCCATCCCAGTCGAAGTCAAGGAACGTGATTTCCACGCCCATTTCCTTGGCCATGAGTTCCGCAAGTTCCACGGAACTGCCACTGCGCTCGCCCTTGGAATCGATCAGCGAGAAGGGAGGTCCCTGCGTCTGGACCGCAACCCGCAATTCTCCGCGCTTCACAATGTCGTCGAGCGCACCGGCGTTTGCTGCGGTGGTAATGCCCAGTGCAGCCAATGCCATGATAAATAGTTTCGCAGTCTTCATTGTGGTCTCCTCCCGGTTATCTTATTGCCTCGATAGGCTTTTTCCACGCTATCACCGCTTGCCGGCGGATCAAGCCACTGTCAACTCTTTCTTGTTCTTCATGCATCCCAGGTGATTATTTCAGAGATCTCGATCCCGCGCCTGTTGAGTTCGCCCAGAAACAGCTCATCCGGGACATGCGTCAAAGGATTGAGTAATCCCGCCGCGGTGATTTCACCCTTTGCGAGCATTTGCGCAACGATGCTTGCGGGATAACCGACGCCAAGGCTCATCCCGAATAGGCCGGATTTCAGGTCGCGTTCGATGACGAGATCAGACGTGATTGTTTTGCTACGGCCGCCTTGCGTACCGCGAAAGACATTGCGCATGATGCACAAGTCCTTCTCGTCACTACGATATTGCAATTGAGGACCAAGCAGACGTCCGAGAAACTCGCGCGGACTAATTGGTGGAGCCAGACCTGGCACGGGCTCACCGGACAGGAAACCCAATGTCTTCAGCGGCGCCCAGAAGGCCGACCAACCCGGCCAGCGCAACGAATAGCGGCCTGTTCGCTGCAAACCATCTACTACGCCGAGCATTGCCGCATAGTGTGGTGCATCTCCGTTCGGGATCGCTTCCAATGTGCCAAGTCCGACAACTTCGATTTGATGAATGAAAGGATTGTCATGCTGACGGCTACCCGGGACAACGACATGCTTCCCATCCTCCATGAGCACGCTGTCGCGGTTCTGGCTAGTCAGAACCATATCGAAATTCCAGCTTACCTTATATGAAAGTGGCTCGATGCGTGCTTTCGGCTCAGGAATGCCACCGCAGTAAGAATCGATAGACGTGACGACATCGAACTGCCGGAAGGCACGCGCATACAGGACGAGGTCGATACCAGGATCCAGTCCGCATTCGGTCACGATTGACACGCCGGCCTTTTCAGCTGCTGGTGCAAGATCGGCAATCGACTTGGCGTAATTGGTTGTCACCAGTGGCGTACGCGACCCGATCGCGGCCAGTACTGCTTCACGCATCAGCGGCTGTGGCAACAGGTCGATGACGGCATCCACGCCGGCCATCACATTGGTCAGGACCGCACCGGTGGCACCTTCAGGAGTGACAAAACGGACCCGCGTCAGATCGGTGAGTCCCCCAAGCTTGGTCGAACCATCCGAAGCGGTATCGACACACACCACCTCATCGACGCCGCTGGCAACGAGATCGGCAATCGCCGCACGTCCCTGCAGACCAAGACCGCCAAGCACTGCGATTTTCATACTACTTCCTTTGGCGTTGAAGTCTCGGAATGGTCAGGCCAGCAGCCTTCGGGCAGATTGATCCATTTGTTGCACGACGCCATGACGACAAAAGTTTCACTGCGAGTAACTTCACCTGGCTCGCCTGCGCCAGGAATCAGTTCGCTGGTGACACGGTAGAGATCGTCGACGTCGCCGGCGACGGTGACGTCGACGATAATATCAAACCGACCCGTCACGACAGAAGCCGAGTTCACAAAAGGCAGCTGCGCGATGCGTTCAGCGAGTTCCCGAACGCGACCACGCCCCTGTGCGTTGATACCGACGATCGCAGAAATCAGTTCGGGACGCTCGGACAGGTTCAGAACACCTATGATCTTGAGAAGATTTCGGTCAAGGAGGCCCCGCAGACGCGAGCGCACTGTAGGCACAGACATCGCCGTCTTCTCCGCAACGTGACTGATACTATGTTGCGCGTCCTGCGACAGCAATTTCACCAGCCGTCTATCTGCTTGATCTAAATGCTCTCGCAAATCCAATATCTTTCACAATTAGAAGAAATTCGCCTCGTTTTCTTCCGATTCTGAAATACTCTATGTAAATTCTTCTATAAAGCAAGCCATCAAGCGGATGGAAGCACTGCTAACACCAACGGCCTGAGGCACCTCCACATCAGGACCTCAGATATCCGGAGAAGTACAGTCTGGAAGATCTATGGATCAACTGATCGCCACTGCCAGGCCAGTCGGCCTGGCTTTTGCGCAGGATCTTTATGACTGAACCCCAGCCCCTGGACAGCATAGCGGATGGAATTGCGATATACACCGAGCGACACGGCTCTGACTTCAGCTACTGCGTTGATGTCGTGCGGGCTTTCATATGGAGCCGCTCACGCATATCCCTCGAAGTCCTTCGCAGTTCTCCGGATCATCGCTGGTCCAGTCTACGCTGTTTTCCGCCGTATCAGTTCAAAACCGATATTGTGCACCGCCTCCTGCCCTTCTGCGTGGGCGAAACGACTTAACAACGCGTTGGCAGCCACCCTGCCCAATACCTGTCTGTCGATCCGGATACTCGTCAGCCCCGGCTCGGTGCTCGCCGCAAAATCCTGATCGCCGAAACCGATGACGCCGATATCGGCGGGCACTGACATGCCGCGCGCGGCAGCCTCAATCAGAATACCCTGCGCAAACTGATCGGAGCTGCAAAAGGCAACGCAGCGTTTTGGCAAGCCTTCTTCCAGCAATTGCGATAACCCTTCCCGTCCCTGGCCAAGCGACGCCGACTGGTCGAAATCGATCGCAATGGGGGCGTTACCGGAAAGCTTGTTAAAGCGTGATGCGAAGGCGTCTCGGCGACGGCGCGCACGCTCATCGCCTGCAGTCACCGTAGCAGCATGGGTAAACCCTGCATTGAAGGCATAATCTGCCGCGGCAATCCCGGCACCCACATGGGAAAATCCGACGCAGCAATCGATCGGCGTATCGGAGATGTCCCATATTTCGACGACGGGGATACCGGCATTGACCAGCATCCGGCGTGCACCCGTACTATGACGCACGCCGGTCAGCAGCACGGCATCTGGACGTCGCGACAGATGCGTTGCGATGGCCTGTTCTTCACGATCGAGATCAAAACCCGTCTCGGAAAACATGATCTGATAGCCATGCCCCCACATGATATCGGAAAAGGCATGCAGAAGGCTCGAATAGACAACATTGGTGACCGAGGGTACCAATGCAGCAATCAGGTTTGACTTGTTGGAGGCAAGGGCCCCGGCCAGTGCATTTGGAACAAAGCCGGTCTGATTGATCGCCTCATGGATCCTTTGCAAGGTTTTTGCGGAAACCTTATCGGGGGCAGACAGTGCCCGCGATACCGTCACTTGTGAGACGCCAGCCAGACGGCCGACATCGGCCATGGTGACGCCACTGCGGCGAAGTTGGTCGGAGCCTTTGGTGCGATTGGTCATGGCTGGCTCTTACCTCAGCGGCAATGACGCGCCAAGGGGCGCAGACTAGGCGGTAGCCCTGTTTTTCCTTGCAAGGAGAATGGAGACCACAACCGAAGCGGCGATCAATACCCACATCACCAGGGCAATCCAGCTCTTGGTAAAGAAGATCGAGACATCACCAAACGATTCCAGGCTCTTGACGAAGTATATCTCGGCCGACGGCCCAAGAATAAAGCCGATGATAAACGGCGCTATTTCAAGCCCGACCTTTATTCCGACCCACCCCAGTATGCCAAATATGAACAGCGTCCAGACATCAAACATGATGCCATAATTGATGGTGAACGCACCGATGACGCACATCATCAAGATGACCGGATAAAGGATGGCCTTGGGAATGGCGACCGCCAGCGAGAACCAGCGGATGGCATAGTACATCGCGACGAAGGTGACGATGTTGGCAAGGATCATCGCAATGACCATGGAATTCCAGATATCCGGATGCTGGCCGATGAAGAGCGGGCCGATCTGGATCCCCTGCAAGGCAAAGGCACCGATCAGGAGAGCGGTTGTGGAATCACCTGGGATGCCAAGGGATAAAAGCGGCACCAGTGCCCCGCCTGTCAGCGCATTGTTGCTGGTTTCAGATGCGATGACACCAGCCGGTTCGCCCGTACCGAAGGTCTCGGGATGCGAGGAGCTTTGCTTGGCCGCGGTATAGGCCAGGATCGAAGCAGCTGAGCCGCCGATCCCGGGCAATATTCCGACGAATGTTCCAATCCCCGACGAACGGATGAGGTTCAGGACCTGCCCCTTGAAGAGAGACCATGAGAACCTCGATTTTGATCCGCTCTCAAGTTCATGCATGGACTGGCCCTTCGGCATCCCTGCTTCGGCCTCCTCCAGCACCACAGTCATACCGAACACCGCAATGAGCATCGGCAGAAGCGAAAAGCCGCTATAGAGGGTATTTTCGAAGCCCGGTGGCACCAGCCGCAAATGACCGTTTCCGCCATCCGTGACGTCATAAACACCGACTAGGCTGATCAGGATCCCCAGAAAACCTGAGAATATTCCCATCAGCATGTCCTTGGAAAGGGCCGCTATGACGGTCAGCGCAAAGAGGATAATCAGAAATTTCTCGACATAGGAAAATCGGATGGCGAAGTCGGCAAGGAACGGCGCAAACAGATAAAGCGCTACCAGCGAGAACAGTCCACCGATCAGCGAGCCTATGATGCTGATACGCATGGCCTGCTCACCTTTGCCCTGCAAGGCCATCTGATAACCATCAAATGTGGTTGCGACAGATGACGGTGTGCCTGGAATGCCGATGAGAATGGCCGGCACGACCCCTCCCGAGATACCGCCGACATAAAGGCCAATCAACAGCGCCAGACCATTCTCAAGCCCGAGCGAATAGGTCAGTGGCAGACAGACCGCGACCGCCATCGTGGCTGTCAGCCCCGGGATAACGCCGAAGATAATGCCCAGTATGGTACCGCCGGTAAGCAACAGGATGAAGGTTGAATTGATGAGGCCAAGAAATTCCATCGTCTGATCTCCCGATCAAGGCAGCGTTAGGAAGAAGACCTGGCTGAAAATCCACCAGATCAGGAGAGGCGCAATGACGGACACGATGGCCAGTGCGACCAGGTTTGCACCACGGCGTTCATGCAGGAACAGGTAACCGATAAGCGCCAGATATGGCACCGAGCAGAGCAGGAACCCCATCCCCGTATTGGGCCATAAGTCTCCAACCGGCAGCATGAGCAGGAAATAGACAAGCGTCAGCCCGATGCCTCCGAAGAAACGCGCCTTGTCCATGTCGCGCAGTGTCTGTGACCAGAAGGCCCCCGCACCCGCGATGCTTCGCCAGCGCGTGGCAATGATTGCCAGACCGAGCAGCAGCAGCGAAATTCCAATGATCGAGGGAAAGATCAGATGCGATGACTGAAAGTCGATCGTCACCTTCGTCAGTTCGCCCATCTGCAAACCTCCTTCAGGCATCCTGGCTGCATACAGGGCGATATGGCGCCCTGTATGCGTCGTGATCGGGAACGAAGGGCTATTGTTTCAATTCGTTGATGATCGTCTCGGCCATGCCACGTTTTTCGGTCAGATGCGCTGCTGCTTCCTCTCGCGGCAGGAAATTGGGAATGAAGAACGCTCCGGTCTGCCGCTTCTGGATCTCACCGGCGTCATAGACGGCTTTGAGGACACCATCGATCTCGTCGGCCAGGCCCGCATCCATCTCCTTGTTGAAGAGAAGGAAGAATTCCTTGTCGAAGGCGAAGTCCTTGCTTCCGTCCAGTGTCACGCTTGTTTGCGGGCTTGCAAACTTCAGCATTTCCTCGCGGCTCATGGCACCAAAGCCGGCTTCAGGCGCCTGTTCCAGTGTCTGGGGTCGAGCCGTGATCCAAACGAAACGCATGGCGGTACGTTCGTCTTCGGGAAGCTGCGTAAACTGTTCGTTGGCCTGGATCGAGCCGTTGATAACATCAGCGAGTTGATCCCACATCGCCTGGTTCTTGTCTGCCTGCGAGCCGGTATTGACCGGCACGATATTGGCTTCGGATCCGGGTGAACGTACCTTGGCCGCGTTACGCATGGCCGTAAAGCCAATCTCCGATACGCCGCCTGGCTGGATAGCAACACGGACCCGTTCACCAGCTTTCGCTGCTGCAAAGATATCCTCCATCGACTGGTAGGCGGACGTCTTCGGGACCAGGAAACTGTCTCCGGGATTGATGGCGACAGTCGGGCCGATGGTGAACTCTTCGAAAGGCTTGCCGATGCCGGGAACGCCGTAGAGCTCTGAAAGATAGATCTGATCGTGATGCAACATGATTGTCGTGCTCCGGGCATCGCGCCTGGTTGCATTCAAAGCCTCGTTGGTCCCGACCGGATCGACACGAATGTTGATGCCCAGGTTATCGGCCATCGCCTCGGCTACGATCGAGGAGTTCTGATAGGTATCCCCGCCTGTCGACGTGGATCCAATGACCATGCGGACATTACGCGGCAAGTTCTGGCTGCGCGCAATATGGGGCATCGCCAAGGCCGTCATGGCACCAGCACCTGACATAAGCAGCGTTCTACGATTGATCTTCATGATATCCCTCCCTGGGCCGCGATTTCCGCGGCAATTTCTCCCAGTTGCGTTGCGCGTCCTCTCGCACAACACATGACAGCGCCAATGTATGCGCTTTCATTGTGATGCGGCAAAACGACCTTCCCTGTCAATCCCTTCAATTCAATTAGGTTATGCGGCGTGGAATAATGTTGACACTACGAAATGTATGCGCATACACAAGAGGTAACAGGCTAAGGAGGAGCATGATGGTCAACGGCATCCGCAAGACGGCGTCAGAGCTGCGCTCGGCCAGATGGCTTGCGCCGGATGACCTGCGCAGTTTCGGACACCGTTCCCGTCTGATGCAGCTGGGGTATTCGCAAGAGGACTTCATGGGCCGGCCCATGATCGGCATTCTCAATACCTGGTCTGAACTCAATTCCTGCCACAGCCACTTTCCCGAACGGGTAGAGGCCGTAAAACGCGGCATTACCCAGGCCGGCGGATTTGCCGTCGAACTTCCGACCCTTTCCGTGGACGAGAGTTTCACCAAACCGACATCCATGCTTTACCGCAACCTGCTTGCCATGGAGACAGAGGAAATGATCCGCTCGCACCCGCTGGACGGTGTTGTGCTGATGGGCGGTTGTGACAAGACGACACCGGGCCTTGTCATGGGCGCCATCACGGCAGGCATACCGATGATCTTCCTGCCGGCTGGCCCGATGCTACGTGGCAATTATGCCGGACAGGCCCTGGGCTCGGGTTCGGACGCCTGGAAATACTGGGACGAGCGGCGGGCCGGCAATATTACCGATGAACAGTGGCAGGGCCTCCAAGGCGGCATTGCCCGCTCAGCCGGCATTTGCATGACGATGGGGACTGCCTCGACAATGACGGCGATAACGGAAGCCCTGGGCCTCACACTGCCTGGCGCCTCGTCAATTCCGGCCGTGGATTCAGGTCACGCGCGTATGGCCGCCGATTGCGGCCGACGCATCGTCGACATGGTCTGGGAGGATCTGACACCGGACCGCATCGTTACCGACGCCGCGATGCGCAATGCAGCAATCGTTGCCATGGCCACGGGCTGTTCGACCAATGCGGTGGTGCACCTGATCGCCATGGCCCGCCGTGCCGGTGTGGCACTGTCACTCGATGATCTCGACGCGTTGGGCCGGGAAACGCCCCTGATTGCCAATATCCGCCCCTCCGGCAAGGATTACCTGATGGAGGATTTCTATTATGCCGGTGGTCTGCGGGCACTGATGAAGCAATTGTCCGAGCGACTTGACACCCGCTGCATCACCGTCACCGGGAAAAGCCTTGAAGAAACGCTGGACGGCGCCGTCGTCCACAATGACGACGTCATCCGACCTCTGTCGAACCCAGTCTATCATGAGGGATCGCTGGCCGTTCTGCGGGGCAATCTCTGCCCCGACGGCGCCGTCATCAAGCCTGCAGCCTGCAATCCCAAATACTGGCTCCATGAGGGACCGGCGTTGGTCTTTGACAGCTACCCGCAGATGAAGGCGGCCATAGATGACGAAAACCTGGCCGTTACGCCTGACCATGTGCTTGTGCTGCGCAATGCAGGCCCGCAAGGTGGTCCCGGCATGCCCGAATGGGGCATGCTGCCCATCCCCAAGGCGTTGATCAAACAGGGGCATCGCGACATGTTGCGCATCTCGGACGCACGCATGTCCGGTACGTCTTATGGCGCGTGCGTATTGCATGTTGCCCCCGAATCCTACATCGGCGGCCCATTGGCATTGTTGCAGACCGGCGACATCGTGCGCCTCGATCTCCCGAACAGACGCCTCGACATGCTCGTGAGTGATGACGAACTGGCCAGCCGCCGGGCGGCCCTCATACCGCCTGCCCCGCATTTCGAACGCGGATGGGGCTGGATGTATTCACGCCACGTCACCCAGGCTGACAAGGGTTGCGACTTCGATTTTCTCGAGCGCGACTTCGGCAAGGCTGCCGGTGAGCCCGACATCTTCTGAGAGGAAAGTGGTGATGTCGTCTACGCTGTCCCGCATCTTCACCCGTCATCCGGGAAATTCCCTGATGATCTCCGTTTCCCGGGGTGCGTTGAGTTTTCACGCATGCGCCTCCGGCAACACAGCAAACAATCAAATAAGGCAGACACAGACATGGTGCTCTCGCTCGACCAGGCCCTGACCGGGATTTCCGGCATTCTCGTTACCCCATTCGATGACAAGGGAGAAATTGCACCGGGGAAACTTTCTCCCATCATAGAGAGGGCATTGGGTGCCGGGCTGCACATGCCGGTCGTCAATGGCAATACAGGTGAATTCTACGCGCTGACAACCGAAGAAGCGTCGACCATGGTCACGGAAATCGCCGGCATGGTTGATGGCCGTGCACCTGTCCTGGCAGGCATCGGGCGCGGAATTCGCGATGCCTGCAGTCTCGCCAGGGCTTCTGCCAGCGCGGGCGCCACAGCTCTGATGGTCCACCAGCCCCCTGACCCCTTCGTGTCACCGCGCGGTATTGTCGACTACCTGAAAGCGGTCGCTGATGCCTCCGGCGGATTACCGATGATGCTCTATTTGCGCAACGACATGATCGGCACCAAGGCGATCGTCGATCTGTGCGCTCTTCCAGGGGTCAAGGGCGTCAAATGGGCGACACCAAATCCATTAAAGCTGGCGGAAGCCAAGGCCGCATGCGATCCGGCAATCGTCTGGGTCGGTGGACTAGCCGAAATATGGGCGCCCACCTTTTATGCTGTTGGTGCGCGTGGCTTTACGTCAGGGCTGATCAATGTCTGGCCGAAACGGTCAATTGCCATCCACAAAGCGCTGGAAGCCGGGGATTACAAAAGTGCCAATCAGCTCATTGCCGGCATGAAGGCGTTTGAAGATATCCGGTCGGAAGAAATGAACGGCGCCAATGTTTCCGGTGTCAAGGCTGCCCTTCTGGCCCTTGGCCACGATTGCGGCCCGACACGTCCTCCTGCCGCATGGCCCCTGACAGCCAGTCAAAAAGCCAAGCTCGATGCCTTCATTACCGCCAACAAGCTCACCTGAGGACGAAGAAATGGACAAAGTTCTGCGCGAGAAACTGTCGCATGTTTCGGTTGCAACCCTTGCAACCGCACTTTTCAAGCGTGGCCTGCGCAACCAGGTGATCCAGGACGTACGTCCGGTTCGCGCCAAGGCAACCAACATGGTGGGCCCGGCCTTCACCCTGCGCTATATTCCTGCGCGCGAGGATCGCAACCAGCTGAGCGAATTTCGCAACCCCGCTCACCCACAGCGTGTGGCAGTGGAAACCTGCCCTGAGGGGCATGTGCTCGTGATGGACAGCCGCAAGGACCCACGTGCTGCGTCTGCCGGCGACATTCTGGTCACCCGCCTCATGGTTCGCGGTGTCGCCGGCGTTGTCACCGATGGTGGCTTTCGCGATGCAGCAACCATTGGCGAACTCGACATTCCCGCCTATCACTGCCGCCCCTCCAGCCCGACAAACCTGACCCTTCATGAGGCTCTCGATCTCAACATTCCGATTGGTTGCGGTGATGTTGCAGTGTTCCCGGGCGACATTGTGGTTGGTGACAACGATTGCGTCATCGTCATCCCTGCTGCAATTGCCGAAGACGTTGCGGGCGAGGCTGTGGAAATGACGGCTTACGAGGATTTTGTGGTCGAGAAAGTCAAGGCAGGCACGTCAATCATCGGGCTTTACCCAAAAACCAAGGATGATTTCACCGGCGAATTCGAAGCTTGGCGCAAGAGCCGGAAACGGTAGTCAGGATGCACTGTAACCGTGGTCACATTTTGCAGGCAACGGCGGTGGCTCATGGTGACGTCTGCGACCTGAAAGGCACAACAGACGGAAACGGTATTGCGAGCAGCTCGGCCGAAGCGTCTGGCGACAGCAAACGGGCGGCTTGGAGGCGAAGTCCCCCGTCCTCTGACCTTTTCCAGTAACCATTGCGGTTTGCACCTGAGCACCGGTTTCCGGAGGTTGAATAACCCGTTGAAGTGTCAGGGGATGGAGGCTGGTACTGGAATGCGAGACGGAAGGTGGCGATATTCAGCAGGCGTAGGTCCTATGGCTTTGCGGAAGGCGCGCTGGAAGTGCGGTTGATCACTAAAGCCGGCCAGCAAACCGACGAGCGCCAGTGGTGTATCCGTCTCGGCAAGGAGACGGCTGGCGAGATGCACGCGGGAGGACAATGTGATGTCGGAAAGTGTCCACCCATGCGCAGCCAGATGTCGCTGCAGTGACCGTAGGCTCATACCGAGGCGACAGGCGATGTCGGCGGCTCTCGTTCGGTCATGAGGCCTCTCTAGACGCTGTCCGAAGAGCCGGACGACAACATTGTCCCCGATCCGGCGGCCGAGATAGTCGACCGTCGGCGGGACCACCGCGATCCATCCAGGATTGCCCTGCAGCGACGGTTCGAAGTGCTCCCACGCAATCACCCACCCACTGGTGACTGATCGAGCATCACCATCAAACTGAACTGACGCTCCTCTTGCCCCGAGCCAACGCAGAATACCCAGGAGAATTCCAGCAACCACCAGGGTTTCTCCGGGCGAAATCTCCTGACCGCTGGCGTCGATATGCTCCATGGCGACACTGTTTTCAGTCCAGGCCAGACAACGTGTCCGGTGCCTCGAGTGGAAATAGCACTCGACCGCAAGCCAGATGCCGATAGCATCCTGGGGCGTGCGGCTCGTAACGAAAGCACTGGCAACGGGATGGTCGGCGAATTCTGGAACGACTTCGGCGACGTTCAGGATCGCGTCCGGTCCATACGCTTCCAGCACGTCTCGAACCAACGTCTTCTTTTCAGCCAGACAAAGCATCCGCGCACCTTGGCGTTTAGGGGCATAGGCGGCGATCCCCTGTCTTGCGAGGGAACGGTTGAGCATGGCGAGAACCAGCGAGCTGGCAAGGTCTTTCGTCATGCCGTGCACAGTGGGAGTTTTGTGATTGTCTCTCCCGTGAGCGCAGTAATTGCGTTCGTTATGGCAGCGGCGGCACAGACCATGGCCGTCTCGCCTGCTCCGCTCGGATTGGGACCACCTTCGATCAACTGGATCTCGATGTTGGGTACGTCCGATAGCACCGGCATCGGATAATCGAAGAAGCTCTCAGCCGATATCTGACCGTTTTCGACCATCAACTCTTCTTTCAACGCCATGCCCATACCCCAAACCAGATTGCCCTCGATCTGAGCCCGGACCTGATCCGGATTGACAATCAATCCGCAGTCATGTGCGCACCACAGGCGGGTCACCTTGAACCGTCCATCAGTTTTTGTCACCTGTGCGACCGCTGCCGCATAGGACATCTCCTTGTAGATACCGCACGCCAGTCCCTTGGCCTCTCCCCTTCCCTGCAATGCGCGCTCCTTCCAGTCGGACATTTCTGCTACGGCCGTGAGTACAGCTCTCAGCCGCCGATGCTCGGGCGCGATCGTATTCATGCGAAACGCAAGCGGATCAATATTCTTGGCTCGCGCCAGCGCATCGATGGCTGTCTCTACGGCCCAGCAGTTTGGGCCTGCCCCGAGGCCCCGCCAGGGGCCAGTCTTGACCGGCAGCCGGACGTCCTCAACCGAAACTCGTGATGAAACCGCTGCATAAGGCGGTTTGGCACCACGCGTCACGCCTGGATCAGCAATGAAGCTCGTGGCAAACTGCAAACTTGGCCCCATTGCCGCCGAAGTAAAGATGACATGTCCTGAACGAATGACATGGTGCCACTTTAAAATTCGTCCGTCGGATCCGGCTGCGACGCGGATCCGGTGGGACGTCGGCGGACGGTGGAACCCGGCTTGAAACTCGTCGCGTCGGCTCCATTGAACCTTGACCGGACGTCCACAAAGTCGCGCCAGCCTTGCCGCTTCCAGTTCCACTGAAACGATCGTACGTGCTCCGAAACCGCCACCGATCCGCATCCCGTGGACAACCACGGCGGCACGCGAGAGGCGGAATATGTCCGCAAGGCTATCGCGAACAAAAAAGGGGTCCTGCGTTCCGGTCCAGACTTCGAGCGTGCCGTCGTCCCCAAATCGGGCGACTGCCGTGCGCGGCTCGATCGAGGCATGTGCGGCAAACGGTGTGGAAAGCATCAAATCCACGTCGAAGTGCCCGGTTTCGGCATCACCTGTGTCGATCAGATCATGCTCATGCGCGTCACTGGTTGATTTGATGTCAACCATGGACAAGACCTGCGCCGTGCCACCGCTGAACCCGATGGTTTCCTCTATATTGAGCAGTTCCAGTGCTTTCGCCAACGCACCCCGTCGAGAAGCGATGATGCCAGCAAAGTCACCGTCACGAAAAACACCCAGGACGCCTTTTTGTTTCATGCTGGCAGCAGCATCGATCGAGACAATCCGACCCTCCAGCGTGGAAGGACGTATCGCAGAGCCAAAGACCATGCCAGGTAGGCGAATGTCATCGGCATAAAGTGCCCGACCTCCAGTGACGATCGCATCCAGATCCTCCGTCGGATAAGGTCGACCAACCTCCCGTCGTTCATCCGGCTTCGACAAAAGCCTTGGCACGGCCGACTTCACGTCTTCAGCGGAGATGAGGATCGGCGGACCGGAGCCTAGTTCATCGAAGCGCAAAAGGATCTCGTTGCGATCGGTCACGCCATGTGTGCCAAGCCTCAGTGTATCAGAAGGCTGCCTGAGCCGTCGCGCAGCCACATGCAGGATAGACTGGTTCAACGCCGATGCCGCTCGCGCCAGGAGCACTCCAGTCTCGCGCATCGAATCGGAGCCAACAGTCGATCGGGCGACCGGCAAGAGATCCGTAACGGGCCGGACGACCCTGACAAGCGACAGATCTACTCCGAGTTCGTCGGCTACAACCTGACGAAGCCCCATTGAAATTCCCTGGCCCATCTCCACCCGGCTCGAATGGAGTTCGAACCTGCCGTCCGGTCGCAGGCTGAGCCAGGCGGCAGCATCGGCACTTGTCGGTGCATTACGGGGCGGCAAGGTCGGCATCAATGCCCATGTGGCCGATCCTGCCACGACGGTGATACCCGCTGCACTCCAGCCCAGCGCCTTCAGGAATCGGCGTCTTGACAGCTTCGTCATCAGGCCTGTTCCCTCAGCATCGACTGCGCCCGGTCGATGGCCCTGCGGATCCGGCTGTGTGTCCCACATCGGCAAAGCACGGCATCCATGGCGGTTTCGATCTCGGTGGCGCTGGCATTCGGTCGAGCGGCGAGCAGCGCATATGCCGTCATTATCTGGCCGTTCTGGCAGTAACCACATTGCGGTACGCCTTCGGCAATCCAGGCCTCTTGCAACGGATGGAGCGCGCCCTGCTCAAGGCCCTCCAGCGTCATAACCTCGCATCCTTCGACTGCTTCGACGGGAACCACGCAAGAGCGTTGCGCCTCGCCGTCGATAATGACTGTGCATGCACCACAGGAGCCCACACCACAGCCATAACGGGGACCATTCAGGTTGAACTGGTCTCGCAAGAGATAGAGTAGCGGCTCGTCGGTAGCCTCATCGGCAACATTCACCACCTGTCGATTCAAGATCATGCGCATCGCGATCTCCTTTTTTCGACAGGATGATCGCTTCTTGCTGCAATTGCGTATTGAACAATCGCGCCAATCTCATCGACAGCAGGTGGAGATCGATTTCTTCCTTCAATGCCGGCTTTTGCAGCACTGCCGCAAGAAACGGCTCCATCTTCCTCACAGCGTCACAACTTGGCGTCTTTGCTGACATGATCCGCGAAAACATCAAAATGTGCCACAAAATGTGGTATGTTGCCACTTCACACTAGGCAAGAAACCACGCTTTCGCCTTTCTGTCAGCGTTCTTGGCGGACGATTTCTTCAACCAGCGGCAATGTATCATAGCCAAGGCTGCGCGGGGTGAGACCAAGCCGCACGACAACAAGATCGAGCGATGGCAAGATTGCGATCATTTGCCCGTCATGCCCCTCGAGAAAGTAACTGTCTGCTGGCAATCCTGCCTCATCTCTCCCAGCAAGCCATGTCTGGCCCTTTGAAAAACGTCCGCCAGATGTCTCGTTTGGCTGAGACATCAAATCAATCAGTTCACGGGGCAGCAGACGTTTGTTGTTCCAGACACCGCCACGCATGAGAAAAAGTGAAAAACGAGCCCAGTCCCGCGCCGACGCATAGAGATAAGAACTGCCGACAAAGGTCCCTGAAAGATCCGTCTCGAAAACGGCGCTCGACATGCCAAGCGGCCTGAACAGTGCATTGGACGGATAGGTTGTCGCGGCATTCGCATCAGGCAAGCGATCCATCCATATTCGTGACAGAAGGATTGCCGTACCGGAGGAATAGCTGAACCGGGTACCAGGCCGCTCCTCAAGCGGCACCTGCGAAGCATAGGCCGCCATATCCGGTTCGAGAAAGAGCATTCGTGTCACGTCGGTGACGGCACCATAGTTTTCGTTGAAGGCAAGGCCATCCTCCATTGCCAAAAGATTGCCAAGGCTGATTTGCGCCCGTTCGTCTCCAAGCCATTCAGGCAGGAGTTGGCGATCCGAAAGCTTGATCAGTCGCCTCTGCATAAGGGTGCCGACAATTGCAGCATTGACCGTTTTAGTCATCGACCAGCCAAGCAGTGGAGTTTCTCTTGAAAAACCGGGACCATATGCTTCCCCGACAATACGGCCTCCTTTGACGACAACGACGGCACGCATACCCGGCCCGGTTAAATCCGCATCCGAGAGAATGCGCATAATTGCTTGATCCGACTCGATTTGTTGACCGTCCGGCCAAAGCCCCGCATCCGTTTCGACGGGTACTGCTGGCACCGGGACCGGAGGCGGAGGGAATTGTTCCGGACTGATGCCCGGAGGTATAACGGCGCAACCAAGTCCCTCCCGATAGACGGCTTCGTTTTCGGCAATGAAACCAAGAATTGCTGCCCGCACGCTCTGGCCGGCATGGTCGACATCGATACTCATCAAGCGCAGCAGTGGATGCCCGGGCGCCTGGACGTCGAGTGCAAGCACTTCATCCGGGTCGCGGCCTGCAATGAATACGTTCGAGCAGACAATCTTGGCAGCATAGCCGGCACCAACCTGCAGCAAGGCCGGAGGCGTCACCATGAGCCACAGGACGATCCCGCAAAAAGCTGTCACGATCACGACAGCAAGCGCCATCAGGATCCGTCGAAAGCGGTGCATTCATCCCCTCATCTCGAAGACCGCCCTGCGATCGTGATATGCTAAGACAGGAAAGCCAAGTTCCGCATCATCCAGTCCCGCAACGGCTCAATCTGTCAGGTCACAGGAGTTTCAGCCACACATTGGCGACAAGCTCTCCGAACGTTACCTTTTTAGTCATTCCAGAAGGTTCTGAAGCTCTTCACGTGACCTCAAACAACAAGATCGCATCCCGCATCAAAGCACAGTAGGGCTGATCACTTGTTTCATTATTGTGGTGGCCGAGAGCGCCAAATGCAATGACTTTGTCCATAAATGGGCCAAGCAATGACACTTCCCTACTGGCCACGCGCGGCCAGTTGAAATCTCGAGCCTTGGGTATCCACGGCATCCCTTGCAAAGCAATCCATTTCTTGCCGGATCTGCCTCCGGTCACGCGCAGCCATGGCTGAGGTAGGTGATTTTGTCGAAATCGAACGCTTTACCAGTATCCGTCCCAAGCTGCGATCAAGCCCAAATCACCGAAATGAGTATCGTGCCGACCACAAAACTTGCCAGGGTCAACGGCCAACCAGCCCTGGGAAAGTCACTGAACCGATAGCTGCCAATGCCGAAAGCGAGAGTATTGTTATGATGCCCGAACGGCGTGAGGAAGTCTGTCGATGCCCCGAGTGCAACCGCGATCAGAAGCGGTTGTGGCGCAATGCCGGCCGTTCGCGCCAGTTCAAGCGCAATGGGAGTGAGGACGACGGCTGTGGTGGCATTGTTGATGAACGGCGTAATTACAAGAGACAGCACAAGTATTGCGGCAACCAGTCCGAACATGGTCGTTGACGGCAACATATACATGAACGCATCCGCCAGAACGGTCGCGGCGCCGGTCGTGGCCATTGCCCCTCCGACAGGGATCATGGCAGCCAGCAACAGGATGATTGGCCAATTGATCTCTGGCAGGGCGGTTTTAAGGTCCAGCATTCCCGCAACAGCCATGACAAGCACGACAGCGCCGAATGCGACAGGCGGCTCCACAAAGGTGAACGCGGCTGCAAGCACACCGAGCATGAAGATAGCAATCGGCCAGCAAGATGCTTTTGCCGGCGCGAGACGGGTCAGCGGCCAAAGCTGAAGTGTATCAGTTTCCTCCAACGCCTCCTTTACCCTCTCCGGCGTGCCGTGGAGGAAGATAATGTCGCCGACACCCAGTTGTACCTCCTCAAGTCGGCCTTCAATCCTGGGGTTACGGCTCGAGATCCCGAAGACCTCGATGTCGCGCGACGACAGGATATCGAGCTGGCTCACGCGGGAACCAATCAGGGTACTGTCGGGAACCACGACAACCTCGGCTCGACGATTTGCAAGCGATCCGTCTCCTTTTGTAAGGATCAGAGCGCCCTGATCGATCCCGGCCTCCAGCCTTTCCAGGTCAACCTCGACGACAAGGAGGTCGTCCGGTTCGATAACCGTGACGTCCCGGACCGGAAACACGCGCCTGTCACCACGGATGACGGTGTGAACTGTTCCGTCAAGACGGTCACAGAGCTCACCGACGGTCGTTGCACGTTCATAGGCTGAACCAAGGCGCAATTCGGTGATGATCCGTCGCGAGCCTTCAGAGCGATTGTTATCGTGCATCACGTCCGCGGCGGGGTCCCTGAGTTTCAGCGGGGCCCAGGTGGCGATGACGGCAACGCCGACCAGTGTGACCGGGATACCGACATAGGCGAAATCGAAGAATGCGAAGCCCGGCCCGCCGGCCGCGACGAACAGTTCGCTGACGAGATAATTTGGAGGCGTACCGATGATCGAACAAAGGCCGCCCAAAAGCGTTGCAAACGAGACCGGCATGACCAGTGCACGAAGATCGAGCCCTGCCGTCTTGGCAACGCTGAGCGTAATCGGCAGCATCAGTGCAAATGCCCCTATGTTGTTCATGAAGACGGAAACTCCGGCACCCATCGCGCAAAGCGCAAGGAGTATTGCGCGCTCGTGCGAAAGGCTGCGCCCGATGCGGATCGCGACCGCGTCGAGAATGCGGGTGTGCGAGAGCACCTGGACGATAAGCAGGATCTCGACGACCGTAATGACGGCAGGGTTCGAAAATCCGCTAAAGACCTTGTCGAGCGGCACAAGTCCCGTGGCGGTGGCAACACCAAGACCGGCGAGTGCAACGATCTCTATCCTGAAGCGGTCGACTGAAAAGAGGCCAAGCATGGCAATGAGCAAGGCGATGATGCCGAATTGTTCTAGCGTCAAGGTCGATCTTCTCGGCGTTTCGTATCATTGTCTTCGCGCGAAGATAGATCACGGAAGATTTCCGCAATCCACCGCTTTCTGGCCACCTGTCAATATTGTTCGTCGGACAGATCGGCCGGTGACGGTGCAAGCGCCGCCTGGATCTTCCGGTTCGCACTTGTCAAATATATCGTCATCTCCCCCATACCGCCGAGAAAGCCTAATGCGCAGGCGAAACGGTCCGCCTCTGCAAGTTTATCGTCTGAAGGCGGGCTGGTGACGTCGTGCTGGAACAAGGACGCGACCAGACCGGCAGCGATGGCGCTGCATTCGAGCGTCCTCAGCCTCACTTCACGGTTGGGCAGAACGAGCAATCTCCGTCGCCGACCATAAAGCGCCTTTCCCCGCCACAGAACGAAATTGCGCGGCGACGCCTGGCGTATCATCCAGCCTTCGGACCTCAGCTTGCCGAGGTAGTCGGCCACAGGGCCTGTAAGCGGCAGGTCATTTCGCCACGGTGATGTCGTCAGCCATGCAAGCAAGCGGGTCGAGGCGGGCAATCCGGCAACGGCCGGGAGCGCCTGCCCGGATCGTCCTTGGCCATCTTCCTCTTCTTCATGTGTTGCAAACGACATTGTTCGCTTCAACCGTCACGCACGACGGCTCCCTGATGTCAGGAGCTCATCGGGGTGGTGAATGTTCGCGCGATCCACCTCCTCCGCTGAAGGACAGCGGACCGCAAGCCACCGTTTGAAACCGAAGCCCACAAAACAACCACCGGTGCGGCGATGGCCTCCGGCAAGCTGACGTAAGAGAACGATCCGGGCGCAAGAAGCGAATTGTCCAACCACCCTGTTGTCGAAGGCTCTCTCCATTGACATTTGTCGTTGAAAGGAGGCGCGCAATCCTAACTCAGGCATGGTCCAAGGCCTTTACCGGGATGCTTTCGCCTTTTGCGGAGCGATAGATGCGCCAGATCCTCGGCCTGAAGGCTATGCGAGTGCGATCGACCGCCTCGTGATCTGCAGGCAGGTCGATTTCAACCCGGTTCCGCTCGCCGCCGACCTCGATCTCGATACGTTTCCTGTCGGCGACACGGCGACTTGCAACCACGACGCCAGCAATGCAGCCTGAGCAACCATCAACAATGTCCACGGCGTTCGGCCTGAAGAATAGAACCGCTTCACCCGCGCCTTCGCAAATCAGCCCGGTTGATCTGTCCCCGAGCCAGACCTCGTTGTTGCTTAACGTGACCGGCAGACTTGAGGATTCCCCGATGAAGCTGTGTACGAACGGCGATGCCGGTGCGTCATAGATATCGTCCGGCGTGCCGACCTGTTCGATCACGCCCCTGTTGAGCACGACGACGCGATCTGCCAGTTCGATAGCCTCCTCCTGATCATGTGTAACGAATACGGTTGTGTGACCAGTCCTGTCATGAAGTTCGCGCAGCCAGCGCCGAAGATCCTTTCGGACCATTGCGTCAAGCGCGCCAAAGGGCTCGTCGAGAAGAAGGACACGCGGCTCGATCGCCAGCGCACGCGCCAGAGCAACACGTTGACGCTGCCCACCCGAAAGCTGCGCGGGAAATCGCGCTCCGTATCCAGACAACTGGACGAGGTCGAGCAACGCGTTGGCACGGGCGCGAATATCTCTTCGGCTCGGACGCCTTGCACGCGGACGCACGCGCAGCCCAAATCCGATATTGTCGGCAACGCTCATGTGCTTAAACAGCGCGTAATGCTGAAAGACAAAACCGACATTGCGCGCCTGCACGCTCTTTCTCGAAGCATCTTCGTCGCCGAACAGAATGCGCCCGCCTGTCGGATGTTCCAACCCCGCGATCAACCGCAGAAGTGTCGTCTTTCCTGAGCCGGACGGGCCGAGAAGTGCGATAAGTTCACCAGACCGGATGTCGAGTGATACACCGTCAACGGCCGGGTATCGATCGAACTGCTTGCTGATGTTTTCGATATGAATGTCCATTGTGCAAATACCTCAATGACTGCGCCCGGCAGCAATGCCGTCGGCGAAGCGCCATTCGAGAAAGGTCTTGATGGCGAGCGTGACAAGTGCCAACAGCGCCAAAAGCGAAGCGACAGCGAAAGCAGCGGAGAACGCATACTCGTTGTAAAGGATCTCGACATGCAGCGGTGTCGTGGTGGTGATGCCGCGAACCTTGCCGGAAATGACGGCGACAGCACCAAATTCTCCCATCGCACGCGCATTGCAGAGCAAGACACCATAAAGCAGCGCCCATTTGACATTGGGCAGCGTCACGAACAGGAACGTCTGCCAGCCATTGGCCCCGAGCGAGAGAGCCGCCTCCTCGTCGCCGGTACCCTGCTCCTGCATGAGCGGGATAAGCTCCCGTGCAATGAAGGGAAAGGTGACGAAGATTGTCGCCAGCACAATTCCGGGAATGGCGAAGGCAATCTGGATGCCGTGTTCGTTGAGCCAGGGGCCAAAAGTGCCCTGAGCCCCGAAGAGCAGGAGGTAGACCAGTCCGGCGATCACAGGCGAGACCGAAAATGGCAGGTCGATCAGGGTTGTGAGCAGGCTCTTGCCCTTGAACTCGAATTTGGAAATCGCCCAGGCGGCTGCGACGCCGAAAACCAGGTTGCAAGGCACCGCTATGGCCGCGACCGTCAGTGTGAGACCGATCGCCGCCAGTGCGTCCGGCTCGCGCACAGCGGAGAAATAGGCCGCTATCCCTCCACGTAACCCCTCGACGAATACGGCGGCAAGCGGGAGCAACAGAAAGAACCCGACGAATAGAAGCGCAACCGCAATCAAGACGATCCTGACACATCGCGTTTCAGACGTAGCCGCGCGGGGTCTTGTCATCGATCGGACACGAACAGGGTTCACCATCACGTCGTCAACCGCCATAACCGAACCTCCTCCGACTCCATGCCTGGATAAGATTGATGATCAGAAGCATCGTGAAGGAGATCGCGAGCATGACGGCGGCGATGGCTGTCGCCCCTGCATAATTGAATTCCTCAAGCCGGATGACGATAAGAAGCGGCGTGATCTCCGATACGTAAGGGATGTTTCCGGCGATAAAGATGACAGAACCGTATTCGCCAATCGAACGGGCGAGCGCGAGCGCATAGCCTGTGAGGATCGCCGGCAACAGTCCCGGCAACACGACGCGGAAGATGGTCTGGCGACGGTTGGCACCAAGTGTCGCCGCCGCCTCCTCGATTTCACGATCAATCTCGCGAAGCACCGGCTCGACGGTGCGAACAACAAATGGCAGGCTGACGAATGTGAGCGCAACAATAATGCCGACGGGTGTGTAGGCAATCTTCAAACCGAGCGGCGACAGAAGCTCCCCGATCCAGCCATTGGGTGCATAAAGGGCGGTCAGCGCAATACCGGCAACGGCGGTCGGGAGCGCGAAAGGAAGGTCGATCACCGCATCCACAAGCCGGCGTCCGGGAAACGAATAGCGCACCAGCACCCAGGCGAGGAGCACGCCGAAAATGGCGTTGATCGAGGCGGCGATGAAAGATGCGCCGAAGCTCAGCCAAAGGGCGGCCAGCGTACGCGGATCTGCGGCCGTGCGCCAAAATTCGGCCCAGCCAAGGCCGGTGCTCTTCAGGATCAGGGCTGCGAGGGGGATCAGGACGATCCCGCTCAGATAGGCGAGCGTGAAGCCGAGCGTGAGGTTAAAACCCGGCACCACGCTCGGCTGTCTGAACCGCATGATGGCGGTATTGCTCATGATCAGTTCGCCGGCTTGTAGATCTGGTCGAAGACACCGCCATCACCGAAGAAATGCGGCTGCGCCTTGGTCCATCCGCCGAAATCATCGACAGTCACCAGTTCGACGTCAGGAAAGCGCTCCATGTCGGCTGGATCGGCCAGTTCAGGCTTGAACGGGCGATAGTAATGCTTGGCTGCCAGTGTCTGACCGATGTTGGAATAGAGATACTCCAGATAGGCGCGAGCGACTTTTGTCGTGCCATTGGTATCTGCATTGCCAACGACCAGAGCCACGGGCGGCTCGGCGAGGATCGAGATCGAAGGAACAATGATCTCGAACTCATCCGGTCCCAGCTCTTCCAGGGCTAGAAAGGCTTCGTTTTCCCAGGCGAGCAGCACATCGCCAATACCACGCTGCACAAAGGTCGTCGTCGATCCACGAGCGCCGGTATCAAGCACCGGTACGTTGCGGTAAAGCGAGCCGACATAGTCACGGATCTTCTCTTCGTCGCCGTCATATTCGCTCTGGGCCCATGCCCACGCAGCAAGGAAGTTCCAGCGCGCTCCGCCCGAAGTCTTGGGGTTCGGCGTAATCACCCCGATTCCATCGCGAACCAGATCATCCCAGTCATGGATATCTTGAGGATTGCCCTTGCGGACAAGAAAGACGATCGTGGAAGTGTAGGGGGCGTTGTTGTTCGGCAACTGGCCTCGCCAGTCTTGCGGTATCTTGCCTGTCGCTTAAGCGATCGCATTGATGTCCGCCTCGAGTGCGAGCGTTACGATATCTGCTGCCAGCCCGTCGATCACCGACCGCGCCTGCCCGCCGGAGCCACCATGCGACATGCGGATATTGACGGTCTCTCCCGCCTCTTCCTGCCAATGCTCCACAAAGGCAGCATTGAATTCCCGATAAAGTTCCCTCGTCGGGTCGTACGACACGTTGAGAAGGGTCGTCTGCGCTGCGGCGGGTGTCACCAGAAGGGTCACAGCGCCGACAATTGCCAAAATCGATCTTCGCATATCTAAATCCCTATCGAGTTAGTGGGAATTAAAATTTGACGACAGAATGCGATTTGTCAAGAATACGATTTTGGCGAAGACAACAAATTACGCGGTGTGTCGTGCGTCCGCCGTCAGCTGTTCGATCTCATGTGGATTTGCTTGCGCGTCAGCAAGAGTTGTCTGATCGAGGATGGCGCGGGTCGAATTGGCGACGCGCGCGAAAACCCGGCGTACCCTGCAAGTGGCCTCGTCATGACAGTCGTCGCAGGGGCGATAAGCAACCCGACTAAGGCAGGGAAGTGGTGCTATTGGCCCATCAATCAGGCGCAATACCTGTCCGAAGGTGATCATGTCGGCAGGTTTGAGCAGGGCATAACCGCCCGCAACGCCGCGCCGGCTTTGGACCAGCCCGGCATGCTTCAGATCCAGGAGGATCTGCTCCAGAAACTTGCGCGGCATGCGATGTTGTTCGGAGATTTCGGCGATCGAGATCGAATCGGACTTCAAATCGGCGAGCACCAGAAGGGCCCGAAGTGCATATTTGGCCTTTTGCGAGATCATTTCCGATTGTCGACCCGAGTTTAAATCCGTTAATCCGGTAGGATATAGAAGGTGGCTGCCAAAGCCAACCCTTGGCGGCATGCCCGGCAGGGCAATCGCTTGAACTGGAGCACTTCCCCCCGACGATTCGACGTGATTCATAGAGAACCTCGAATCGAAAGAGGTCTTCCATGTCCGGTAAAGCATTGCTTGATACGTTCTCT
>JAEWDP010000043.1 GCA_023390055.1 Pseudomonadota bacterium
ACGACGAAACACAAAGAACCTGATCAATAACAGGCCCGAAAAACGCCGTGCCAAAGCTGTCCGCGAATTACTGAAATCACTGTCCGCGATTTACCGGTACAGCTGTCCGTTATTACTGAAATACGCACCATGGTAGCAACGGCTGAAGCAGCACCGACAGACAGCGCCGCAATCGCCGCCGCTCTGGACAGGGCCCTCGAAGGCCAGAAAGTCGTGACCGATACGGTCAAGGTGTACAGCAACTACTCCGGCAACGCCCTTGCCGAGGCGCGTGCCGACGCATTGACCACATCGACCACAGCAATGATCGTGGCGGCACTGTCTGCGCTTTGCTTCATTCTTCTTGGTGTAGCGATCAGCATGGCCGTTGCCCGCAAGGGGATCATCACGCCGATCCGGTCGATAACACAGGCCATTGCACGTCTCGCGGCAGGCGATCTGGAAGGCGCAGCCATTGATGCCGAGCGTAGGGACGAAATCGGCGAGATCGCACGCGCAGTCGAAGTATTTCGCAATGGAGCGCTCGCCATGCGGGACCTGAAGGAACAGGAGGCTGCATTGCATGCACGCAGCAGTGACCTTCAATCCAGCATGGCATCAGTCGTTGCAGCCGCGGTTGCCGGCGACTTTACCGGTCGTATCAGAAAGGATTACCAAAACGAGGATCTCAATCGATTTGCAGATAGCGTCAATGAACTGGTCGCAAGCGTGGACAATGCCGTCAACGAAGTACGCCGCGTCATTGCAGCTCTGGCCGATGCAGACCTTACCCAGAGCATGAACGGTGCATTTCAGGGTGCATTCGCCGAACTGCAGGCAAACGTCAACGCGGCAATGGTCACCCTGCGTGCCACCATGAACAATGTACGTGGCGCTACCGGTACGATCAACACCAACTCCGCCGAACTCAATTCCGCGGCAAACGATCTCTCCAGGCGCACGGAGCAACAGGCTGCAGCTCTCGAGGAAACGGCCGCGGCACTTGACGAAATCACCGTAACGGTCAGAGCTGCATCTTCACGCGCAAACGAGGCGCGTGACATGGTTCTTGAGACAAGCCAAAGCGCTGCCAGATCCGGTGAGATTGTCCGCAATGCCGTCGATGCCATGGGCCGGATCGAAGGTTCGTCCAGCAAGATCAGCCAGATCATTTCAGTTATCGACGAGATCGCCTTCCAGACGAACCTCCTGGCCCTAAACGCCGGTGTAGAAGCCGCGCGAGCAGGTGAAGCCGGTCGCGGCTTTGCCGTGGTCGCCCAGGAGGTGCGCGAACTGGCTCAGCGTTCAGCAAACGCTGCCAAGGAGATCAAGACACTGATCACGACTTCGGCGTCGGAAGTGGAAGGGGGCGTCTCTCTCGTCCGCTCGACAGGCGATGCGCTGCTGGAGATCGAGCATCTCGTCGCCCGGGTCAGCGATCATGTCGAATCCATTGCAACCGCTGCGAAAGAACAGGCAACGGCGCTGACCGAAATCAATTCTTCGGTCAACAACATGGATCAGATGACGCAGAAGAATGCAGCAATGGTCGAGCAAACCACGGCTGCAAGCACCTCACTTGCTGACGAGAGCCGCCAGTTACAGCACATGTTGCAGAACTTCAGACTGGATGCTGAGACCCAGAAAGTTTCCATCGGTGCAGGACGTGCTGCCGCCTGATGCCATCCCCTTACACCTTGACCGAATAAGGATGGAAAAGATGCAGGATCGCTGCAGCCGCTGGATGCAAGATGCCGACCCTTATCGATGGTTGCGTATCCGCCAACTGGACCGTCTGCAAAGGGGCGAGCCCTGATGCCCTGTCGCTTGGTAATTCAACCGTTGCGGAACTCAGGAAGAGGGGACGATTTTACCTGGACAGTGTACCGTAAGCGCCATAATCCGCCTGGCTGAGCGTCAGGCGTCATGGTAGCTGAACCGGATGGGTGCACAGCGCGCCCTCTCCCCGTCGTGTCTTCACGCTTAGCCAGGCGCCTCCACTTGCGATACGAACCAGAATTCATCCAGCGTTCTCATGTGCATTACGCAACCGGAAGAGAAAGATTGCGCGCGCATGCGGCAATGTTGGTGTTCTCCATGCTGATTGCCGGATCCTTCTCCCTGGGTGGCATCGCAGCCCGGCAAATGGAGCCGACGATCCTTTCGACCCTTCGCTTTGTCATGACCAGTGCTGTCATGGCAGCAATTGCCATTGTCTGCTATCGCCAACGCCTTTCGTGGCCCCGCAAGCCACAACGCTTCGTCGTTACCGGGCTTCTTTTGTCTGTCTACATCATCACGATGTTCGTCGCATTGCAGTATACCGACCCGGTATCGACAGGAGCAGTATTCACTCTGATGCCATTGATAAGCACAGGATTTGCCTATCTTTTCATGCGTCAGACGGTCCGCCCTGGTGTTATTGTCAGTCTGATTGTTGCGGCAGCCGGTGCAATCTGGGTCATCTTTCGCGGTGATGTGGATGCGATGCTGTCACTGACGATCGGCAGCGGCGAGATGCTGTATTTCCTGGGTGTCGTCGCCCATGCTGCCTATGCGCCATTGATCCGCAAGTTCCAGGAGCGCGACCATCCCCTGTTTTTCGGTTTCTGGGTCAATGCATTTGCCGCGTTTTTTCTTCTTGCCGTGTCGCTGCCTGCCATCGTGACAACAGACCTGTCGACAATAAGCAGTGAATTGTGGCTTCTCATCACATATCTGGCCGTGATGGCGACAGCTGTAACCTTCCTGCTGATGCAATACGCGCTCATGCGCCTGCCATCATCAAAGGTGATCGGCTATGGCTATCTCACACCGACCACGGTGATCCTGCTGGAAGGCATGCTCGGCAATGGCTGGCCAAACCCGGCCGTGATCGCTGGCGCGGCCATTACAGCATCCGGACTTCTGGCCATGGCATTGTTGCCCGACTAAGAATACTTAGCGCGGTCGACGGCAATCCCTTTGACGAATATCTGCTCAAGAAAGCGGGCGGCATCTTCGAACCGTCCATCTGAAGTCCCATTTTCTCCCAGTACGGCACGAACCTGGACATCGAAATCCGCATAATGCTGCGTCGTTGCCCAAATGGCAAAGATCAGGTGATAGGGATCACACTGGGACATTTTGCCGGCCCTTATCCAGGCACGCATGACCTCTGCCTTTTCATCCACCAGGGTCTTCAAGGGCCCGTTCAACTCCTCGACAATATGTGGCGCCCCCTGAAGCATCTCGTTTGCAAACAGCCGGCTCTCACGCGGATAGTCACGCGACATCTCCAGCTTTCTACGGATGTAGGAGCGGATTTCGGCGATCGGATCTCCGTCTGCATCAAATGCGTTCAGCGGCTCCAGCCAGGTAAACAGCAGGCGCTCCAGAAGCCTTCTGTATATCGCCTCCTTGGTTCTGAAATAGTAGAGGAGGTTTGGCTTCGACATATTTGCAGCATCTGCAATCTGATCGATCGTCGTGCCGCGAAAGCCGTTTGTAGAAAATGCCTCAAGCGCGCCTTCGAGAATATGCTCCTCCTTTTCCTCCTGGATTCGTGTTCTTCTTTGTGTTTTGGCCGCGCGTGCTACTGTCATATGCGTCGTGTGTTCCTGTCCCTGTTACCGATGCCTGACTGGCGTCATTTCCTTCGCGCAATCGCATAGTTGGCATTGCTGACAACTTTTCGCGATTTTCATCTTGAGTGACGGCGCGGAAATTGTAATGTTTTACCAATCGGTCAAATTATCAGCGACAAGTCCAACAAAGGCAATGCTGAGTTTCACTGTCAACGAACAGCTTGAAACAACCGACGGGAACAGAAACTGCCGCCAATGCGGCACCGGAAAAGGTGAGGATGATGCTCATGGTGGCAGCTCCCGGGGAGAATTTGCGTATCAATGGCGACAGGCTTTGGGAATCGATTGCCGAAATGGCAAAGATCGGGCCTGGCATCGCCGGTGGCAACAATCGCCAGACACTGACAGACGCCGATGCACAGGGCCGCAACCTTTTCAAATCCTGGTGTGACGCAGCGGGCCTGTCGATGGGCGTGGACAAGATGGGCACCATGTTTGCGACGCGGCCCGGGACGGACCCCGACGCTCTACCTGTCTATGTCGGCTCGCATCTCGACACACAGCCAACGGGTGGCAAGTATGACGGTGTGCTGGGCGTTCTTGCTGCGTTGGAAGCGGTCCGCACCATGAACGACCTTGCGATCAGGACAAGGCACCCGATCACGGTCGTCAACTGGACAAACGAGGAAGGAGCGCGCTTCGCTCCGGCCATGCTCGCATCCGGTGTTTTTGCAGGTGTCATTGAACTCGACTACGCCTACGGCCGGAAAGATCCAGACGGGAAATCCTTCGGGGACGAGCTGGAACGAATCGGATGGCGCGGCGATGAAGATGTCGGCGCACGCAAAATGCACGCCTATTTCGAATACCATATCGAGCAAGGTCCGATCCTCGAGGCCGAGGACAAGGAAATTGGGGTTGTCACTCATTGTCAGGGCCTCTGGTGGCTGGAATTCACCCTGACGGGCAGAGAAGCCCATACCGGCTCGACGCCGATGACCATGCGTGTCAATGCCGGTCTTGCCATGAGCCGCATCATCGAAATGGTCCAGCAGGTTGCCATAAGCGAACAGCCTGGCGCCGTCGGTGGCGTCGGCCAGGCATTCTTCTCCCCCAACTCGAGAAATGTCCTTCCCGGCAAGGTCGTTTTCACAGTTGATATCCGCACACCCGATCTCGAAAAGCTCAATCGCATGCGAGCAAGCATCGAAAAGGAGGCGGCTGATATCTGCAAGATCCTCGGTGTCGACTGTTCCGTCGAGGCCGTCGGACACTTCGATCCGGTAACGTTTGATCCCATCCTCGTTGATCGCGTCCGAAATGCTGCCGACAAGCTCGGCTACAGCCATATGAACATTATTTCAGGCGCTGGCCATGATGCCTGTTGGGCTGCGAGGGTAGCGCCAGCCACCATGGTCATGTGTCCGTGCGTCGGGGGACTTTCTCACAACGAGGCAGAAGACATTTCCAAGGAATGGGCCGTCGCTGGGGCGGACGTCCTTTTCCATGCTGTCCTGGAGACTGCGGAGGTCGTGGCGTGATTGCCGATTTCTACCGATCCATGCCGATCCAGTCGCGCGCCGCACAGCGTTTCCGAGTGGATATCTTCGCGACGATCGGCAGACCGAAATTGCCTGGCAACTCGATATATCGGCTTGTTCCTTGTCGAACGGGCAGTTCCTGGAACGTTTCATCACCTGTCATGCTGTCGCAGCACGATCGGCAGTCATCACCACCTCCCTCCTGAGGACATCCGTCCTTGGGCTTATCGAATTGCGTCACGAACAAATAAGGGAACAGCAATGAGCACAGTCATCAAGGGTGGAACAATCGTCACCGCTGACCTGACCTACTCGTCGGATGTCAAGATTGAAGGTGGCAAAATCATCGAGATCGGGCCGGGCCTGACCGGCGACGAGGTGCTGGACGCTTCAGGCTGCTATGTCATGCCGGGCGGCATCGACCCGCATGTTCATCTCGAAATGCCGTTCATGGGTACCTATTCCACGGACGATTTCGAAAGTGGTACCCGCGCTGCCCTTTCCGGCGGCACGACCATGGTGGTCGATTTCTGCTTGCCCGAACCAGGCCAGTCGCTTCTTGACGCCCTGAAACGCTGGGACAACAAGGCAGGGCGTGCCAGTTGCGATTACTCATTCCATATGTCGGTCACCTGGTGGGGCGAACAGGTGTTCAATGAGATGAAGGCCGTCGTACTTCATCATGGCATCAACACGTTCAAGCATTTCATGGCCTACAAGGGCGCTTTGATGGTCAACGATGACGAAATGTTTGCATCGTTCCAGCGGTGCGCCGAACTTGGCGCACTTCCCCTTGTTCATGCAGAAAACGGTGACATTGTCGCAGCCATGCAGCAGACATTGATGGACGAGGGTAATAATGGGCCAGAGGCCCACGCCTACTCACGGCCGCCTTCCGTCGAAGGTGAAGCCACCAACCGCGCCATCATCATTGCCGATATGGCAGGCGTACCGCTTTATGTGGTTCACACCTCCTGCGAACAGTCTCATGAAGCAATCCGCAGGGCCCGCCAGAACGGCATGCGCGTCTATGGCGAACCGCTTATTCAGCACCTGACCCTCGACGACAGCGAGTATGTCGACAAGGACTGGGATCATTCCGCGCGTCGTGTCATGAGCCCGCCTTTCCGCAACAAGAAGCATCAGGACAGCCTCTGGGCCGGTCTGTCCTCAGGATCACTGCAAGTTGTCGCAACGGATCACTGCGCGTTCACGACAGACCAGAAAAGAACTGGTGTAGGCGATTTTCGAAAGATACCCAACGGCACTGGCGGACTGGAAGACAGGATGCCGATGCTGTGGACCTTCGGAGTAGCTACCGGACGCATCACGATGAACGAGTTTGTTGCGGTAACCTCCACCAACATCGCCAAGATCCTGAATGTCTACCCGAGAAAGGGGGCCATTCTCGTCGGTGCCGACGCCGATATTGTCGTTTGGGACCCGAAGCGATCAAAAGTAATCTCCGCGAAAAACCAGCAGTCTGCGATCGACTACAATGTTTTCGAAGGAAAGGAGGTAACCGGTCTGCCGCGATACACGCTCTCCCGTGGCATCGTGAGCGTCGAGGAAAACACCGTTAAGACGCGTGAGGGGCACGGGCAGTTTATCAAGCGCGAACCCTTTCAGGCGGTCAACAAGGCATTGTCGACCTGGAAGGAATTGACGGCGCCTCGCAAGATTGAGCGTACCGGCATTCCCGCAAGCGGGGTATGATGGGAGGCGTATCTTGAGCTTCCACCAACCCGAGACGGACTCCACAACCCGCCCGCCTCCAAAGACGGACAGCAAAAGGCGCTGTCGATTGCGAGCCCCCGTCATCGTTTTCGAAGACGGAGGCTCACATATGACAATGCCGTCGCTGCGTGCCTGTGCGATTTTACATCGACACCAGCGCCTCAAGCTCCGGCAGGAGAACGACGCTCTCCTGCTCGTTAGGATCCGTTCGGGCAATGAGCGCCGTACAGGGCGTGTTGGAAAGATTGGCTGGCAGATGCGCCACACCAGCCGGAATGTAGAACAGGTCGCCGGCATGTACGACGACATGATGCTCCAGTCGGTCCCCATACCAGGTGTCGGCAGATCCGGACAGGATGTAGATCGCCGTTTCATGTCCCTCATGCAGGTGCGCCCTGGCACGCATCCTTGGAGGGATCGTAAGGAGGTGCATGCAGATGCCGGTCGCCCCTACCGACTGCGCAGAAATGCCCTCAACATAATTGAAACCCTGCCTGCCATCGTAGGCAGTTCCGGGTTTGACGATCTGGCAGGTGGATCTCGATGATCTGTTCATGGTCCTTCTCCCCTGCAACAACCGCTGGCGTTCATTTCGAACTGTCACCATCACCGGGCAGACACGGCTTGATCATACCACGCAAGTCCGCCTTTCTCATTCCAGAACTTTGTACCGGCGATAGCACATGACCCCTTCCTCTACCTCCGTCGTCTCGGCAAAAAAACTAAGTCTTACCTTTCAGACCGGTGATGGCCCCGTACACGCATTGTCGGATGTGGACCTGGAAGTTCGAAAGGGGGATTTCGTGTCCTTCATCGGCCCTTCCGGGTGCGGCAAGACAACTCTTTTGCGTGTCATTGCCGACCTTGAAAAGAGTACTGGCGGAGACATTCAGGTTAACGATATGACGCCGCAAGAAGCGCGACTGGCCCGCTCCTACGGTTATGTTTTCCAGGCTCCAGCTCTCTATCCATGGCGGACGATTGAAAAGAACATTGCATTACCCCTGGAGATCATGAACCATACACGGGGTGAACAGCGGCAGCGTGTCGACCGCACGCTTGAGCTCGTCAACCTTTCCGGCTTTGGTAAGAAGTATCCCTGGCAGCTTTCCGGAGGCATGCAACAACGGGCATCAATTGCACGTGCGCTCGCCTTTGATGCAGATCTGCTCCTTATGGACGAGCCCTTCGGAGCCCTCGACGAGATCGTTCGTGACCATCTGAACGAACAATTGTTGAAGCTGTGGGCTGCAACCGGAAAAACAATCTGCTTTGTTACCCACTCAATCCCTGAAGCAGTCTATCTGTCAACGCGGATCGTTGTCATGTCACCACGTCCCGGAAGAGTGGCTGACGTCATCGAAAGCACGTTGCCGGCCAAGCGGCCACTGGAAATCCGCGAGACGCCGGAATTTCTGGAGATAGCCCAACGTGTCCGTGAAGGCTTGAGAACGGGGCACGGTTATGAAGAGTGACAATCTCAGGCTCCGCCTGTTTCCGGTCCTGACGATCATCGCGATCATAATTGCAGTATGGTACGTTGCGGCGATCTGGATGAACGCGCCATTCCAGCGCGATCTCGACCGAAGGGAAAACCTCGTCACGCCGGCCTGGGAATTTGTCGAAAGGACACTGTCACAACCGAAGCCTGTCCTGCCCGCCCCCCATCAGGTAGCCAGCAATGTTTTCGAAAACACCTTCTTGCGAAAGGTGACGAGCAGCCGAAGCCTCGTCTATCATTCCTGGGTCACACTTTCGTCGACACTTTCCGGCTTCATCTTCGGCACCTTACTCGGTATCCTGATCGCGGTCGGGATTGTCCATGTCAAGGCGCTGGATCGTAGCCTGATGCCATGGATCATCGCTTCGCAGACTGTCCCTATTCTGGCCATTGCACCTATGGTGGTCGTGGTTCTCGCAGCGATCAACATCACCGGCCTCGTCCCTAAGGCATTGATCTCCACCTATCTTTCGTTCTTTCCGGTGGCCGTCGGCATGGTGAAGGGCCTCCGCTCTCCTGAACTCATGCACCTCGACCTCATGCGCACATACAATGCCAGCAAGTGGCAGACTTTCTGGAAGCTCCGGGTTCCGGCTTCGATGCCTTTCCTGTTTACGTCGATGAAGGTTGCGGTTGCTGCAAGTCTCGTTGGCGCCATCGTGGGAGAACTACCAACCGGCGCTGCAGCCGGTATTGGCTCAAAACTGCTGGCTGGTTCCTATTATAGCCAGACAATCGACATGTGGGCAGCACTGATCGCCGGTTCCGTGCTGGCCGCTGCGCTCGTCACCATCGTCGGTATCGGAGCTCGACTGGTCGACCGGAGAATGGGAGTGAAGCCACAATGAGCCTCCTCCTGCGTTCATGGCAAGGAACCTTTGCTCTCATTCTTTGTGCGGCCGCCGTGACACAACTGCCTTTGTTCAGTGAAGGCACCACTGGCTCATTGGGAAGTGGCACCACCGTCGCCATCCTGGCTGTGATCACGGGCGCGGCACTGGTTTCATTTGTAGCAATGCCCCAGCCAGGAATTGCCGGTTTTCTCTTCGTGGCGTCCCATTCCGCAGCCTGGTTCCTTATTGCCGGCCTTGCCGGTAACGAGGGACATGCG
>JAEWDP010000008.1 GCA_023390055.1 Pseudomonadota bacterium
AATCAGGTGCTCTACCAACTGAGCTACAAGGGCATCCTTGGAAGCCGGAGTTACCAGATTCTAATTTTCTGTAAAGCGAAAAAAGCGCAAAACTGGTGCAAGTTGATAATGTTCAGCCCCTATCGTACGGATTGAGCCCTTGGCGACCTTGTCGGAAACGGAATTTCCACGCAGGGTATGGCGCCATTATGAGGACCGTCCATGTCGATCCCCACACTACGCCTTTCCTTTTGTGCATCATCCTCGCCAGAGGCTCAGGCCGCACAGGAAGAACTGGTCCAGATCTACGGTAATTCATCTGTCGATGAGGCAGACGTCATTGTAGCATTGGGCGGCGATGGCCACATGCTCCAGACACTCCACAGCACCATCAATTCCGGCAAGGCAATCTACGGGATGAATTGCGGCTCGGTCGGCTTTCTGATGAACGACTACCAGGTCAAAAACCTGAATGAACGCATTGATGCGGCGATCGAAAACGTCCTTCACCCGCTGCAGATGAACACGACCAATGCCGATGGCACAAGTTCAATTGCCCTCGCGATTAACGAAGTTTATCTGTTTCGCCAATCCTATCAGGCGGCCAAGCTCAGAGTAGTGGTTGATGGTCGCGAACGGCTTGAGGAACTGATCTGTGACGGGGTCATGGTCGCAACACCTGCCGGTTCGACAGCGTATAATCTTTCTGCACATGGGCCGATCCTGCCATTGGAGGCCCCTCTTCTGGCCATGACACCTGTAAGCCCTTTCCGTCCTCGGCGCTGGCGCGGAGCGCTGCTTCCCAACCATGCCCGGGTCGATATCGACATCCTTGAGCCCGAAAAGCGACCGGTCAATGCAGTGGCTGACAACCTTGAGGTCAAGTCGGTACTTCGCGTCCAGATAGAACAGTCCGAGGATATGACAGCCCGGATCCTTTCAGATCCGGATCACTCCTGGTCGGACAGGATCCTGGCAGAACAATTTAACAACTGATCTCCAAACAAAAAGCGGCCCTGAAGCCGCTCTTTTTTGGGTTTTGTCTGCCGCCGTCAATCAATGTCGGCGATGGCCGTGTCAGAACCACTGATACGGTTCGCAAGGGCTGCTTCCATGAACTCGTTGAGATCACCATTGAGCACGTCGTCTGGTGACGTGTTTTCAACCCCAGTGCGAAGGTCCTTTACCAACTGATAGGGTTGCAGGACGTAGGAACGGATCTGATGCCCCCAGCCAATCTCCGTCTTTGAGGCTGCTTCGGCATTGGCCGATTCCTCCCGTTTTTTCAATTCCGCTTCATAAAGACGGGCGCGCAGCATGTCCCAGGCCTTCGCCCGGTTCTTGTGCTGCGACCGCTCCTGCTGGCAGGCAACGACAATGCCGGTCGGAATATGCGTGATGCGGACTGCCGAATCAGTCGTATTGACGTGCTGCCCTCCGGCACCGGACGACCTGTAGGTATCAATACGACAATCGCTTTCATTGATATCGATGCTGATCGAGTCATCAACGACCGGGTAGACCCAAATGGAGGAAAACGATGTATGGCGACGTGCATTTGAATCATAAGGCGAGATGCGCACCAGTCGATGAACACCGGATTCGGTCTTCATCCAGCCATAGGCGTTATGCCCCTTGACCAGGATAGTTGCAGACTTGATCCCTGCCTCGTCACCTTCGTGAACCTCGAGAACCTCGACCTTGAAGCCCTGCCGTTCGGCCCAGCGGCTATACATGCGCAATAACATGTTCGCCCAGTCCTGGCTTTCCGTACCACCCGCACCGGAATGCACTTCGACATAGGTATCGTTCGAATCGGCCTCGCCGGACAGCATCGCCTCGACCTGGCGGCGGTTCGCTTCCGCCTTGAGGGCCTTCAAGGTATCCTCGGCCTCTTTCACGATGGCCTCGTCACCTTCCTCTTCACCCATGCCAATGAGTTCAATATTGTCGGAAAGCTGCTGCTCCAGAGCCCGCACCCCATTGATGCTGTCATCAAGCTGCTGACGCTCGCGCATCAGGCCCTGCGCTTCTGACGCATTGTTCCAGAGATCGGGATCTTCTGCCTTGTTGTTCAACCAGTCCAGTCGTCTTATCGCCTGATCCCAGTCAAAGATGCCTCCTCAGCAGACTTATGGCCTGCTTGGTTTCGTCGACTACACTGATGATTTCAGCCCGCATGGCCTTGTTCTTGCTCTCGTTCGTAATTGGAAGTCGGAGTGGACATAATTGCGCAGGCAGCCGATGTAAAGGCTGCGCCCGCACAACGTCTTTGTGTGGCGTCAGAAAAGCCCGGCGGCTCCCGACGTCACGGCCTGGTTGGCCTGCGGCGATGATTCGAGGATCTGATCCGGCGGCAGATACTCCATGTCACCAATGACGGAAAAGACATCCGCCGGGCCGGTGCCGGGCTTGAAGGCTTCCACGATCGTGTCCGGCTCACCTTCAAATGCCATCATGCCTGTTGTTCGATTGACGGGAATGAACTGCATTCCTTCCGGAACATGGAACTTGGCTGGTGGCGTAAGCTTCACCGCCTCTTCCATGAAGTCAGCAAAGATCGGTGCGGCCAGCGAACTGCCGGTTCCTCCACGCCCAAGCGTCGCCGGATTATCAAAGCCAACATAGACACCCGCCACAAGATTCGGCGTAAAGCCGACGAACCAGGCATCCTTTTCATCATTTGTCGTCCCGGTCTTGCCGGCAACGGGACGGTCATCGATCTTGATCTTGCCGGCTGCCGTTCCCCGTTTGACGACCCCCTCCATCATCGAGGTGATCTGGTAGGACGTCATGGGATCAAGAACCTGCTTGCGATTGTCAATGAGGACCGGTTCTTCCTGTCCGCTCCAGCTTCTGGCATTGCACGCCTCGCAGGTACGTTCCTCATGACGGAAAATGGTATTGCCATAACGATCCTGGATGCGGTCAACCAATGTCGGCTTGATCTGCTTTCCGCCGTTTGCAAGCACCGCGTAGGCGGAAACCAGCCTGAGCACGGTCGTTTCGCCGGACCCGAGTGACATGGCGAGGACAGGCAGCATGTCATCATAGATTCCGAAGCTTTCGGCATATTCAGCCACCAGATCCATACCCATATCCTGAGCCAGGCGAACGGTCATCTGGTTGCGCGACTTTTCAATCCCGAGACGCAGCGTCTGCGGACCGGCCGACCCCCCGCCGTAGTTTTCCGGACGCCATACCTTGCCGCCCGAAACCATTTCGATTGGTGCATCAAGAATTACCGAAGCCGGCGTATAACCGTTGTCGAGCGCCGCCGCGTAGACAAAAGGCTTGAAGGCAGACCCTGGCTGACGCATGGCCTGGGTCGCCCGGTTGAACTCCGATTGCGCAAAGGAGAAACCGCCGGCCATTGCCAGGACACGCCCGGTGTTCGGGTCCATTGCAACGAATCCACCCTGAACCTTCGGTGGCTGACGCAAGCGATAGTTTCCCTCCTTGTCGGCGATTGCTTCCACGAAGACCACGTCACCCGCATTCAAAACACCTTCTGGTGATTTCGCGGTCTTGCGTTCACCCTTCGCATCACGATAGGCCCACTTCATATCATCGGCCAGGATGACGCCGGTTTCGCGCGCATCGTCAACCTTGCCACCCGCGTTCACGGATGGGCGCAGTCCAATCTCGACCCGTTCGGCAGACACCGCTGTCACAACCGCGATCTTCCATTCGGGAACATCACGCAGCTCCGATACCTTCGCCAGTTCCGGCCCCCAGTCGCCACTGATGTCGATCTGGTCTACCGGGCCATGGAAACCGCGACGCTCATCGTACTGGACCAACCCGTTCTGGAGAGCCTCACGAGCCAGAACCTGGAGCTTGGGATCGAGAGAGGTCCGCACAGACAGACCACCTTCATAGAGAGCGTCATCGCCGTACTTTTCCATGAGTTGACGGCGAACTTCCTCGGCAAAATAATCAGAGGCGAACAGATGCGTGCCGGTACGGCGCTGCTGCACGCCGAGCGGCTGCTGCTTTGCCTCCTCGGCATCTTCCTGGGTGACATAACCATTTTCGACCATGCGATCGATGACCCAGTTGCGGCGCTCGATGGCAGCCTTTTCCTTGCGGAAGGGATGATAATTGTTCGGTCCCTTCGGCAGCGCGGCGAGATAGGCGGCTTCTGCAATTGTCAGTTCGGTTACCGCCTTGCCGAAATAGGTCAGTGCCGCACCGGCAATGCCATAGGAATTCAACCCGAAGAAGATTTCGTTGAGATAAAGTTCGAGGATCTTGTCCTTCGAATACGTCTGCTCAATGCGGAAGGAGAGAATGGCCTCCTTTACCTTGCGGTCGATCGTCTGGTCATTGCTCAGAAGAAAGTTTTTTGCCACCTGCTGCGTGATCGTCGACGCACCTTCGGGCCGCCGGCCAGAGCCGAGGTTCTGGAAGTTGTTGACCATGGCGCGAGCGAGACCTGCAGGGTCGATGCCCGGATGATTATAGAAATTCTTGTCTTCCGCCGAAAGAAATGCTGCCTTGACCCGATCGGGTACCGCCTGGATGGGCAGGAACAGCCGACGCTCGCGGGCATATTCCACCATCAGGGCACCGTTGTCGGCATGCACGCGTGTCGCGACAGGCGGCTCATAGGCATTCAGAACTTCGTAGTCCGGCAGATCTTTGGAGACCCCCGCGAGATAAACCCCCACGGCTGCTGCCACGACGAGAAAAAGGACGCAGCCCAACCCAAAGAAATACCCAATAAGTCTGATCATATTGAAGCTACCGTTCGGCTTTCATTCGGTGCTGCTGCACCATCGCATGTTTATCGGGCTTTTGCACGCGAGCTGGCCCAGTGCAAGACGGCAAAGTCATCGAATCCGGGTCACCGCATCACATTGGTGCGACTAACGGCGGGAATGTGAGGAAAATAGGGCTCTGACGCCAGACGATATCCGCTTGATGTCAGAATAATCAACATGTTGCAACTGCGCCACCCTGCCGGCTCAGCCGCCATTGGCAACGATTTTGCCCTTGTAGCGCTCTATAGCCTTCACAAGAAGGCCACTTACCTTCTGCCGCCAGGCCTCGTCCAGCAGAAGTTTTTCGTCGTCCGGGTTGGACAAGAAGCCCAGCTCAAGAAGTACCGAGGGAATGTCGGGAGCCTTCAAGACCTGAAATCCAGCATGGCGATGGGCATTATTGATAAGGCCGACCTGCCCCTCGAATGAGGCCAGCACATTACGGGCAAGCGAAATCGAAAAGGCTTGAGTTTCCCTGCGTGTCAGGTCGAGCAGGATATCGGCCACCTCCGGTGGCTCATCCTTCAGGCTGATGCCGGCGATCTGATCGGAGAGATTTTCGCGGGCTGCGAGATTTTCTGCCATTCTGTCGGAGGCCCGATCCGACAGCGTATAGACGGTCGCACCCCGGATATCCTTCTGGCTCAACGTATCGGCATGGAGCGAGATGAACAGGTCCGCCTTGGCCTGCCGGGCAAGCGTCACACGTTCCGACAATGACAGGAACTCGTCACTGTCGCGCGTCAGGAACGCCTTCACGCCATTGTGCTGATCGAGCTCCTTGGCAAGTGTTCGCGCAAACAGCAACGTGATCGACTTTTCGGGTGTTTTGGTAACAGCGCCCGTTGCACCGGCATCGATACCGCCATGGCCGGCGTCGATCGCTACCGTGAAGACACCGTCGTCCACGGGAGGCACCAGATCTGCGGATGCGGCCTCGCTCCCGTCGTTTCCCCATTCCTGTTCCCGCACAAGACTGGCAAAAACCTCCGGCGTAGCCATTTCGGCATCAAGAACCAGGCGAAACTCGCCCTCCTCCCCTTCCTGCACTTCAGCCAGACCAAGCTTAATCGGCCGTTGCGCCGTCAAGACGATTCTGGCACTGGAATCGTCCATCGCACCGAACCGGATATCGCTAAACAGACCTCTAGGCGCCAGGTCCTCTTGCGGAAAGCCGAATGCAGTCGCGGGCAGATCAATGACAACACGCTCGGGCGCATTCACATAATGGATGGAAAAGTCCGGACGCTCTTCAAAATCGATGACGATTCGCGTTCGCGCCTCATCTCCGGCGATGCGGGCAGCAAACGCAATCAGCGGACTATCGGCATGGGCCAAGCGTGATGCTGGGACAAGCGTTGCCACAATGGCAAGCAGCACGGCGACCCTGAGGGCTTCCATCCTCATGATTCGCATCAAAAGCGCCTCCCTTGGAGGGCCTGTATCATCCCGTTGTGTATTTCCAACATCCGTCCCAATCGTCACGCTCGAGATCCTGCAGCAACTTGCCGATGCCTGCAATCGCGGCTGATTTCGCGCATCCGTGCTTACGAATCAACGACTTCCATTAATCTATCAATCTCATCCACAATATGGCGAGTGCGGCTTTTCTCTTGCTATTGACTCACAGAAACCATACAAGGCGCATGAGGACTAGAGTGTTGACGGGATAGTCTTCCGGCAGGCCGGCCAGCCTACAGGACCTGGCGCCG
The DNA here is from genome assembly GCA_023390055.1 of Pseudomonadota bacterium. GTDB lineage: Bacteria > Pseudomonadota > Alphaproteobacteria > Rhizobiales > Rhizobiaceae > Neorhizobium. The sequence goes on from JAEWDP010000008.1 coordinate 6,458, forward strand.
AAACCGGACTTTCATCCGCCGTCTGTACGCTGTTCTCCTGATATTTCATATTATCCGGCAGGGCCGGACCGATACCGGGTAGTTCGCTACCCACGCTCATTCGGAGCACCTCCACCGGGCCCAAGAGGCCTAAGACATCGTCGTTTTTCGTTTGGACTTTCATGTCGCGGCAAGTGTTTCAGAACCTGGATACCCTGAAGGAACCTAAGGTTTCCTCAGTCGTCCGGTCGTCGCCGCTACCCCGTCCGACAGGAACAATTTTTTCCGGCGCAATCACCATCCTGCATAAAAGGCCTGTCCGAGCGGCAGGCTTTTTTGCACCTGCTCGGGTGCGCCGAGGAGCAGAACCTACATGGCAGACAAAATGCTTATCGATGCGTCTCACGAAGAGGAGACGCGGGTAGTCGTCGTTCGCGGCAATCGCATCGAAGAATTCGATTTCGAATCCCAACACAAGAAGCAGATACGCGGCAATATCTATCTTGCAAAAGTCACGAGGGTCGAGCCCTCGTTGCAGGCCGCCTTTGTTGATTATGGCGGCAATCGCCACGGCTTCCTGGCTTTTGCGGAAATTCACCCCGATTACTACCAAATCCCCCTCGCCGACCGGCAAGCCCTGATGCAGGCTGAAGCGGAAGAGCAGCAGAAGATCGCTGACGCCGAATCGGCCGATCCGTCCGAGGCGGACCAACCCTCTGTCGATGATCAGCCAGTTGCAGCGACCGAAGCACCCGTCGACAAAGAAACAGCACCAGAAATCGAGGCCGAAGCTGAAGCCGAAGCTGGTGTGACGGCCGAAAAGCCGAAGGCAAGGCCGCGGCGGACCCGCACGCGCAAGAAGGCCGTGGAGACCGAAGCTACAGAAGTCGTCGAGAACGTTTCAACTGATGGTACTCCGGAGCCTGAGGCCTCAGAGGTAACCGCCAGCAAAGAACCCTCTGTCGTGGAAACTGCAACTGATGGAGCTGCCACCGAGGAAACTGCCATTGCGGACCCGGATGAGACCCAGGTAGCCGATCACGCATCCGACAGTGAAGATGACAAGTCCACACCTGGTGAAATGGCGGCCATGGTCGAGACCGACACCATTTCGGAAACGGTGCGCGGCCGGCGTAGCAGCCAGGACGACGATGATGACGATCATGGCGAGAAGGAAGAAATCGAATCCGTTGGCGCTGAAGACGCAATGGAAGAGGTCCCCGACCGCGTCAGCCGCAAGCCGCGCAAGCAGTACCGCATACAGGAAGTCATCAAGCGTCGTCAGATTCTGCTGGTCCAGGTTGCCAAGGAAGAACGCGGCAACAAGGGTGCTGCGCTGACAACCTATCTTTCGCTGGCCGGACGTTACTCGGTTCTCATGCCTAACACCGCCCGCGGTGGTGGCATTTCCCGCAAGATCACCAGTCCCCAGGACCGCAAGCGCCTCAAGGAAGTCGCAAAGGAACTCGAGGTTCCGCAAGGAATGGGGGTAATCCTGCGCACAGCTGGTGCAAACCGCACCCGCGTCGAGATCAAGCGTGACTTCGAATACCTGATGCGCCTTTGGGAGAATGTGCGTACGCTGACACTCAACTCCACGGCACCCTGCCTCGTCTATGAAGAAGGCAGCCTCATCAAGCGCTCGATTCGCGACCTTTACAACAAGGACATATCGGAGATCATCGTTGCCGGCGAAGAAGGCTATCGTGAAGCCAAGGACTTCATGAAGATGCTGATGCCGAGCCACGCGAAGGTGGTCCAACCCTACCGCGATCTGCATCCGATCTTCTCCCGCTCGGGCATAGAAGCGCAGCTCGATCGCATGCTGCAGCCACAGGTAACCCTGAAGTCCGGTGGCTATCTGATCATGAACCAGACGGAAGCCCTCGTTGCGATCGACGTGAATTCTGGACGATCGACCCGCGAGCATTCCATCGAGGAGACAGCGCTTCAGACAAATCTGGAGGCGGCAGAAGAAGTCGCCCGACAATTGCGTCTGCGCGACCTAGCCGGTCTGATCGTCATCGATTTCATCGATATGGAAGAAAAGCGCAACAATCGCGCGGTCGAGAAGAAACTCAAGGATTGCCTGAAGAATGACCGTGCCCGTATTCAGGTTGGCCGTATCTCGCATTTCGGGCTCCTGGAGATGTCGCGCCAGCGCATTCGGGCCTCGGTACTGGAATCAACAACACAGATCTGCGCTCATTGCGGTGGTACGGGGCATGTGCGCTCACAGTCGTCGGTTGCCCTGCATGTCCTGCGCGGCATCGAGGAATATCTTCTCAAGAATACCACCCATGACATTACGATCCGAACCACTCCGGACATTGCACTCTATCTCTTGAACCAGAAGCGCCATACCGTTGTGGACTATGAGAAGCGCTTTGGTGTTTCGATCTATGTCGAATCAGATGTGGATATCGGCTCCAGCCATTTCGCTATCGATCGGGGCGAGCCTGTCGAAAACCCGATCAAGATCGAAAGCCTGCTGCAATTTGCGGCGCTGCCGGTCGATGAAGAAGACGATGTCGCAATTGAGGTCGATCTCGAAGAGGATGAGGACGCCGATAACCGCACATCACGGACTTCGAGCGCATCACAAGGTGACGAGCCGAACGGCCGCAAGCGCAAGCGCCGTCGTCGTCGTCGCGGCAAAAATGGCGATCAGCAGGAAAACACTGCAAGCACCAGTACGGATGAAGATGATGGCGATCATGAAAGCGAAGCTGTCGCCGACGTCCCCGAAAATGGCATCGAAGCCGCATCCGATAGCGACGATGACGAGGGTGGTCGCCGCAAGCGTCGCCGCCGAGGCAAGCGTGGCGGGCGTCGGAACCGAAACGGTGAAGAAGGCCAGGACGTGGCAGGCGATCAGGATGCTGTAACTGCGGACGCGACTGACAGCGGCGATGACGCTTCTGCACCCGACACCGCTCCCGTTCCCGTATCTGCGCCAACAGCAGAAACAGCTGGCGAACTCTCATCTGCGGAACTGCCGACCGCAGAGGCGCCGGAAGACGTCGAGGCCCCTGCCCCTGTGAAGCCACGTAGAGGCAGGAAGAAGACGGCACCTGTTGAACAGACGGCCGATGTCGCGATCACCGAGACCATCGAGGCGCCACAGGCAGAGCCTGTAGCTGAGCAGGCGGAGATCTCCGTGGAAGAACCTGCACCTGCGCAAGCCGATGGGGACGGTGAAGACGAAAAGCCTGTTCGGGCCAACCGGGCTTCCAATATCAGCTCGTCCGATCCGGTCGTCAAAAGCTCCGAACCATCTGCAACAGAGCCCACCGAGGGCGAAGAGAAAAAGCCGAAGAAAGCTGGCTGGTGGCAGCGACGGGGCTTTTTCTAGACCTGCAGATGCCGAAAACCTGGAATGGCCGCTGTCGTGCGGCCATTTTCTTGACCTTGCGCATGTCGGCTCGGCAACGAAGTTGTGAAGCCATGGCGATGTCATATCCGGTTTTAGAGGTTCCTATCGATTGCAGGCTGGCTTAGGTTCGCAGTAAATGGACGCTAGATGTCCCCCAACGCATTCATTCAACGAGGAATTTCATGCTCTCCCGTCTAAAGACCCTTACATTCGGATCGCTGTTGATGACAACGCTGTGGCTGTCACCGGCAGTTGCGCTGGACGAGCAGCAAAAAAAAGAGATCGGCGATTTCATCCGCACATACCTTGTCGAAAATCCGGAAGTAATTCTAGAAGCCCAGGCTGCGCTCGAAGCCAAGCATCAGGCCGAGCGTGTTGCGCAGGCCAGTGAGGCAGTGGCCAAGAACCACGATGCAATATTTTCTTCCGAACAAGACATGGTTTTGGGAAATCCCGATGGTGATGTGACCATCGTTGAATTCTTCGACTACAATTGTGGCTACTGCAAGCGCGCGCTGTCCGATATGGAACAGATCATCGACGAAGATCCCAATATCCGGTTTGTACTGAAAGAGTTTCCGATCCTCGGCCAGGATTCCCTCGATGCCCACCGCGTCTCGAATGCCGTACGACTGGTCGCACCCGAGAAGTATCCGGACTTTCACCGCACGTTACTGGGCAGCAATGGCATGGCGACAGAAGCCAGTGCTCTTGAAGTCGCAACCTCGCTCGGTATCAGCGAAGCTGACATCCGCAAGTCCATGGAAGAAGCGCCAAGCGACAATCTCGTGCGTGAGGCTTACCAGCTTGCCACCAATCTCGGCATCACCGGGACACCGACATACGTCATTGGCAACGAAGCGCTGTTCGGCGCAGTCGGGCGGCAGGCTATCGAAGAAACAGTGGCAAATGTCCGCGCCTGCGGCACAGGGAGCTGCTGAACCTTCCCGATGATGCAACCGGTCGGGGAAAGCCCGGTGTTTCAGTACCCGGGGGCTTTTCCTTGCCGGCCTTGAGGGCTATAGGTGGCCCGTGACTTCTAATGGAACATGCAAACGATGAGCAAGACGGTCTTTGTCCTGAACGGGCCCAACCTCAACATGCTCGGCAAGCGCGAACCGGGGATCTACGGGGGAAAAACGCTAAAGGACATCGAGGCCGATTGCGTGGCGGCAGCCCGCGACTACGGCTTGAGCGTGGAATTCCGGCAAAGCAACCACGAAGGCGTGCTCGTCGACTGGTTGCATGAAGCAAGCGAAAAGGCAGTTGGCGTCGCTATCAATGCAGGCGCATACACGCATACGTCCGTTGCACTTCATGATGCGATCCGCGCCATTTCACTGCCCGTCATCGAAGTCCATATATCGAACGTCCATCAGCGCGAAGAGTTTCGCCATCACTCGAAGATTGCATCAGCCTGCAAGGGCGTCATCTGCGGTTTTGGCCCGACAAGTTACATTCTGGCGTTGCAAGCATTGAAAAGCATCACCGACTGACAAGATAACAGAACAATAGGGTTTGCCATGTCCGAGAAGAAGAACGGTATAGACAAGGGATTGATCCGCGATCTCGCGAACATCCTCAACGACACCGATCTCACCGAGATCGAAGTCGAACAGGATGATATGCGTATCCGCGTATCGCGTGCATCCACCACGCAATATCTCCAGGCGCCGGTTGCTGCACCGGTGGCAGCACCTGCACCGGCTGCGGCCGCAGCGCCAGCCGCAGCATTGCCCGCTGCCCGCGATAACAACAACGCAGTCACCGCACCCATGGTTGGTACCGTTTATCTTTCCCCGGCTCCGGGCGCACGACCGTTCATTGAAGTCGGCGCGACCGTGAAGGAAGGCCAAACCCTCCTCATCATCGAAGCGATGAAGACGATGAACCAGATCCCCGCACCAAAGTCCGGAAAGATCACGGAAGTTCTGATTACCGACGCGCAACCCGTCGAATACGGCGAACCGCTCGTCGTCATTGAATAGGACGTTTCATGATCTCGAAAATCCTCATTGCCAATCGCGGCGAAATTGCACTTCGCGTCTTGCGCGCCTGCAAGGAGCTCGGCATTGCGACAGTTGCCGTGCATTCGACGGCCGACGCCGACGCCATGCATGTTCGTCTTGCAGACGAAAGCGTCTGCATTGGCCCACCACCATCGCGTGACAGCTATCTCAACATTCACCAGATCGTTGCAGCTTGCGAAATAACCGGGGCAGATGCCATTCATCCTGGTTATGGCTTTCTTTCCGAGAACGCGAAATTTGCCGACATTCTGGAAGCTCACGGCATCACCTTTATCGGCCCGTCTGCTGAACACATTCGTCTCATGGGCGACAAGATCACTGCCAAGCAGACAGCGGTCTCGCTTGGCATACCGGTTGTTCCCGGGTCTGACGGTGAGGTCACGGAAGACAATGCGCTGGAAATCGCACGGAACATCGGATTTCCGGTTCTGATCAAGGCAACAGCAGGTGGCGGCGGCCGCGGGATGAAAGTCGCCAGGACAGAAGACGAACTCGACGAGGCCTTCAATACTGCGCGTTCCGAGGCGGCAGCCGCTTTCGGAAACCCGGCCGTCTATATGGAGAAATACCTCGGCAAACCACGCCATATCGAAGTTCAAGTGGTTGGCGATGGTGAAGGCAATGCCATTCATCTCGGCGAGCGCGACTGCTCGCTCCAACGTCGCCACCAGAAGGTCTGGGAAGAGGCAAATTCTCCTGCCCTCAACGTCGAGCAGCGCATGAAGATTGGTGCAATCTGCGCCGACGCCATGCGCAAGATGCACTACCGTGGCGCCGGCACGATCGAGTTTCTCTACGAAAATGGCGAATTCTATTTCATCGAAATGAATACGCGTCTGCAGGTAGAACATCCGATTACGGAGGCGATCACCGGTATTGATCTCGTGCACGAACAGATCCGTGTTGCTTCCGGCGCAGGGCTTTCCGTCACGCAGGACGAGATCAGCTTCTCAGGTCATGCAATTGAGTGCCGCATCAACGCCGAAGATGCACGCACCTTTGTCCCTTCGCCAGGAACGATCACGCATTTCCATGCTCCTGGTGGCCTTGGCGTTCGCGTTGATTCCGGTGTTTATGCCGGATACAAGATCCCGCCATACTACGACAGCCTGATCGGCAAGCTCATCGTGCACGGTCGCACCCGCATCGAATGCATGATGCGGTTGCGCCGCGTTCTGGACGAGTTCGTGGTCGACGGCGTCAATACGACATTGCCACTGTTCCAGGATCTGGTCTCCAACCAGGATATTGCCAACGGCGACTACGACATTCATTGGCTGGAAAATTATCTCGCGGCCGATAAGCCGCACTAGGAGAGACATGATCGGGCGACGCGGCAGATATTATCCGGCCATTACTCCGGAGATCCTGCTGCGCGCTTATTCTATTGGCCTTTTTCCAATGGCGGACGGAGCAGATGACCCGGAGATCTTCTGGGTCGAACCCGAAATGCGGGGCATCCTTCCCCTGGACGATTTCCATATCTCCCGAAGTCTTGCAAAGGCAGTCAGAAAGAGGCCGTTCGAGATCCGGTTCGACACTGCCTTTGAAGCCGTCATCCACCATTGCGCAGAAGCGACGCAGGATCGTCCGACTACCTGGATCAACACCACGATCCGCCGCCTCTATCTCGAACTGCATGCCATGGGTCATGCCCACAGTGTCGAGGCGTTTGCGGGTGACAGGCTTGTTGGCGGCCTTTATGGCGTCTCCGTAGGTTCCGCCTTTTTTGGCGAGAGCATGTTCTCACGTGAGACCAACGCGTCAAAAATCTGCCTGGTGCATCTGGTCGAGCGTCTGAAAGCCAGGAAATTCACTCTTCTCGACACCCAGTTCACAACCGAACATCTCAAGACATTCGGTGCCATCGACATTCCAAAAGATGACTATCTCGTCATGTTGAAGGAAGCAGTTGCAACACCGCATCTGAGATTTTGAGCTTGTCTCAGTTCGTTGCGTCAGGCGGTGGCACGTCGGACGTCTGCTTGCAGCCGGTCAGCCAGACATCATAGATGGGGTGCTCAACGAAATTGAGGCCGGGACTATCCGCAAACATCCAACCTGTAAAAATTCTGCGGATCTTGCGGTCCAGGGTAATCTCGTCCACTTCAACGAAACCGTCGACCTGCTGCGCTTCTGTCTCGTCGCGAGAATAGCAGATCTTTGGCGTTACCTGCAGTGCCCCAAATTGCACCGTTTCGTCGATATAGACATCGAACGTAGTGATCCGACCGGTGATCTTGTCAATTCCGGAAAAAACGGCAACCGGATTGGATATGCGCGCTGCCGATACTACACAAGGCGACAGCAGCGACGTTGCCGCGAAAGCCAGGCCGATCATGGTCAGCTTGCGGGTAATATTCCTCATCGACGATCCCATTATGCGTTCGCTCAGGAGAATTCTGCTGCGCCAAGAGGCACCTCTATCGCCTAGAAGGCGAATGTGGCCAAAACCGGTCCTTCAGCTGCCTGGCGTCCAGGCGTCATAGTCCCCTGTTACCCGAGGACGTTCGCCAGTTGCCACAAGCGACCCCTGGGGCCGGTAAGCTCCTGCGGTTCCCGTCAGGTTCGGGACATGCGCCTTTTGCCATTCATGCGGCGTATAGTCATCCTCGCTTGGAGGGACATTGGTGCGATGATGCATCCATCCGTGCCAACCGGGAGGGATCGCCGACGCCTCAGCGTAACCATTGTAGACCACCCAGCGACGCGGAAGACCATAGGACGAATTCGGGCCTTCATAATAGATGTTTCCGAACTCGTCTTCTCCGACCTTCTTGCCGAAGCGCCAGGTAAACAAGCGGGTTCCGAGGGTTTGTCCATTCCACCAGGTGAATAACTGCAGCAGGAGGTTTTTCATGTGTTCTTCATCAGCTCTGGCAATTGCCGACGGCAGTTTGATCCGCCATCGCTCGACCGCTTATGCAACCTCAACGCCACGATGTCCAGCTTTAACGGCGGGTACCCGCCGTCATTTCAACGTCATCTTGAAACGCAAGTGACTTGCGGCGAAATCGCAGCGTTCATGGAAGCGGCGCACGTTGGCATGGGCCATCGTCGAAGTCATTTGCACAAGCTGGCAAACATAACATCTGATACCATGATCCCACATGCCGTCATGGCGACACAAATTCCCGTCCCGCATGGCGCCTCATCCTCAACGTGAGGAATGGCGACCCGTCAGCCCTTACAGATTCCGCAGCGCCTTTTCCAGAACAACGGCCGGCAGGCCAGAATTTGGACCGCCCCACTCCTCCATTCGATCCACCTCGGAAAATCCGAGGCGTTCATAAAAGGATAAAGCTTTGACGTTTTGCAGCGCGACCTCGACGCGCATGATCTCGGCATCTGGGAAACAGGTTTCCAGTTCTGCATAGATATCGCGGCCTATGCCCTGTCCCTGGCAAGGCGGCTTGACATAAAGCTGATGCAACATCACGGTCTTTTCCATCTTCGGATAGATTGCCGCATAGCCTATACCGCCGATGTCTTTCCCACTGTCGGCAGCGAGAAATTCGCCATCCTTCTTGAGTATCCGGGCATGAATGGCCTTTGGCGAATGCCATCCATTGATGAGGTGAGCAACCTTGTCGGCTCCGTAGAACGGGTCATAGGTGTCGTGGAAGGTCTGCTCCAGCAGGTGAAGGATCCTGTCGATGTCCTCCTCACCGGCTGTGCGAATGAAATATACCAAGACATCGTCCTCTATGATGGCATCACCAACGAAGCAGACATTACTCCTCGATACCGAGTTTTTCCTTCACCAGAGACTGTACTGCCTGCGGGTTCGCCTTGCCACCTGTTGCCTTCATCACCTGGCCGACAAACCAGCCGGCAAGTGCCGGCTTTGCTTTTGCCTTGGCAACCTGGTCCGGATTGGCGCCAATGATTTCATCAACAGCAGCTTCGATGGCGCCGGTGTCGGTCACCTGCTTCATACCGCGGGCTTCAACGATCCCGGCGGGGTCCCCGCCCTCGTTCCACACGACCTCGAAAAGATCCTTGGCGATCTTGCCGGAAATAGTTTCCGCCTTGATAAGATCGATGATGCTTCCGAGCTGGGCCGGGGAAACGGGAGTCGTTTCAATGGCTTTTCCAGCTTTGTTCAAGGCACCCAGCAAGTCGTTGATAACCCAGTTTGCAGCCATCTTGCCATCCCGGCCGGAAGCAACCTCCTCGAAATATTCTGCAATTGTCTTTTCGGAAACAAGCACTGATGCATCGTAAACGGAAAGACCAAGGTCGCGAACAAAACGCTCCTTCTTGTCATCAGGCAGTTCCGGCAAGGTTTTTTTCAAATCCTCGACGAAGGCATCATCAAATTCCAGGGGCAAGAGGTCCGGATCGGGGAAGTAGCGGTAGTCATGTGCCTCCTCCTTCGAACGCATCGAACGGGTCTCACCCTTGCCCGGGTCAAACAGGCGTGTTTCCTGATCTATGGTACCGCCATCTTCCAGAACTCCGATCTGACGACGGGCCTCATATTCGATGGCCTGACCGATGAAACGGATGGAGTTGACGTTCTTGATCTCGCAACGAGTGCCAAAGTCTTCGCCTGGCCGGCGAACAGAAACGTTGACATCGGCACGCATGGAACCTTCGTCCATATTGCCGTCACAGGTTCCAAGATAGCGCACGATGGACCGCAACTTGGTCATGTAGGCCTTGGCTTCATCGGACGAACGCATGTCGGGCTTGGAGACGATTTCCATCAAGGCCACACCGGAACGGTTGAGATCAACGAATGACATGGTCGGATGCTGGTCGTGCATCGACTTGCCGGCATCCTGTTCGAGATGAAGACGTTCAATACCGATCTCGACATCTTCGAACTGCCCCTGCCGGTCTGGACCAAGCGAAATGACAATCGCGCCCTCTCCGACGATCGGGTCCTTGAACTGTGAAATCTGATAGCCTTGCGGCAAATCGGGATAGAAGTAGTTCTTACGGTCGAAGAGCGAGCGGTTGTTGATCTGCGCCTTCAAGCCGAGACCGGTACGAACAGCCTGCCGCACACATTCTTCATTGATGACCGGAAGCATGCCGGGCATGGCGGCGTCGACAAGCGAGACGTTCGCATTCGGATCGTTTCCAAATTCGGTTGCTGCTCCTGAAAACAGCTTGGAATTCGACAGCACCTGAGCATGAACCTCCATGCCGATGATGACCTCCCAATCACCGGTGGCACCGGAGATGAAGCGTTTCGGATCTGGCGTGCGGACATCGACAATGGTCATGGAATGCTCTTGAAATCATCTCATTGGGGTTGTTTGTGAGGTAGAACAAATGGCGTGGCGGCGCAAGGTATTGCACGCAGGCAAACACTGCCATTGCCGCGCCACAGCACGATGATCAGTTTTTTAACCTTGCTGCGTTTCAATCATCGGATGTCCGCACAAACTTCCCAAACCATCATTGTTTCAGTCCTGGCACTGAATCTCTTTGGATTTTGCCTTTACGGCTTTGACAAATGGTCCGCAATGCGAGGCTTTCGGCGCATCAGTGAGCGCACATTGCTAATGACGGCACTTGTCGGCGGCAGCCTGGGCGCTGTGATTGCTCAGCAGGTCTTTCGTCACAAGACGCGCAAACAGCCTTTTCGCACACAGTTGGCGCTGATCGTGGCGCTGCACGTCATCATAGGCTTCTTGTGGATCATACGGCCTGATCTTTTTGGAGCGGCTCTCAGGCACGGATGACAGCGAGCGTAATCTTCGGTCGATATTCACGGCCCGACATCGTGCGCATCGGGTGGCTAGAGGTCCGGCCCATAAAGTGGTTCTTCCTCGACAACCAGTTGCTTCAACATGCCAACGGACTGCACCTCCCGATCCAGTTTTGCTGAATAGGATGCGGAAAGCCACGTGATGCGGTAGCCATATTTTTCAAAGAAGCGAACCGCATCATCATTTCGGGCATGCGTTTCGATACGCGCTTGTGAAAGTCCCTGGCGAACAATATCACCCTCGATTGCATCAAGCAGTGAACTGCCGAGGCCCTGCCCCTGAAACTGGGGATCAACCCAGAAATCACTGATCAATTCGTCCAGTCGCTCGCGTGCGGCCCAGCCTCTCACCACCCCAGCCTGTTCGGCAACCACGATCGTCAACCAGGCCGAGCGGGTGAAATTGTCGAAGGCAGCGAGCGCATTTCCTCGGATCGCGGTCATCTCGCCAACGGCGGCCATGGCCTTTTCCCAGGAGCGAAAGCCGATATCCCTCAAGGTATCAACATCATCTTCTCGCGCATTGCGTATGGTTACCATGGCTGCCCCCTGTCGGAGACAATAGATCATCGAGGCCCGAACTTTGCAAAGTCCACCCGACGCACGCCACTTCCGGATTGACGAACGCAATCAGGATCGTTAGGCGTCAGGTGCTACTGGAGTCTTCATGTCCATATCATCTGAGGCATGCTAAGGGGCCCTGCCCGCAAATGCGCGTGCATGGCCCGCCAAAAAACGAACCGCTGGCACTTTCATTGGGGCCGGCACCGTTTTTCGTGCGCCCTGATCGTGGGTGCAATGCAGGACTTCAGACAATGGACATATCGCGCAAGGAACAGCGCATCCTCCATCTGCTCGCTCAGGGCGGCAGGATTGAACTAACCCGCAATGAAGACAGGAAGATCGAGAAGCTTCAGCTCGTTACACGCGAAGGCTGGGCCTTTGGCGGGCTGGATCTTGCGACCTTCAACAAATTGAAACGGAAAAAGGCAATCCGATCAGTAGCTGGAAGGCCGTACCGCATCACGCAACACGGACTTGTTCTGGTGAGGCCACAACTGAACAACCGGTGAACTTGGTGGCCGGTCCTTCAACAGGACCGGCATTCCGGTCAAGCAGAAATGTTGCGCCGCATGACAGCCCACTCATGCACGAACGAACCGGACGCCATCGGCTTGCCCGCGCGACGATACCAGTAGCCAGCGTTCCAGTCATCGCCTTCGATGCGGTGACAAAAGGCGTGTCCCCAATCGTACATGCTTTCGCCTTCGTGGTTCTGGCATATTGCATGTACGGCCTGCCACTCAGGTCCGACTTCGAACCCGACAGCCGCCAATCGATCGAAGGCATCAACCAGAACCGCAATATCCGATGTCATGATGTACGCTCCAGGAAATCAGCCTACTTCAGGTCTTTCTCCAGATGAACCTTATCAAGATCAACACCCATGCTTGGCGAATGTTCGATGCCGCGCCAGACGATCGTAAATCCGCATCGCTCGTAAAGATTGATGGCGCCGGAATTTCTTGCCTGAGTATGGATAACAGCAGTCTGATGACCTTGCGCATGCAAGTGACCGCAAATATGGAGCAGCAGGCACCTGCCCACCCCTTTTCGCTGGTGGTCCGGATCAACCCAGAGGTCGGAAATGTAGTTCGGCGCACCGTCACACGCCCCCCAGCCAATGACGTCTGCGCCGTCTTGGGCAACCCAGACATCTGCTCTTGTCCCGGAGGCGAAAGTCTCGAACGCGCGGCGCGTTCTGGCAATCACTGAAGGATCGAAGTCAACGTCTGCGGATGCGTCGCTGGATACCCATGCACGAAAACCGATCTCGCCGATCATGACGCGATCGGCGCGCATCATCTTCCGGATGACGAGGGACGCTACCACCATTTTGAGGGGATAAATCTTCCAGCTGCCTGTTCGATGACATGCGCGGTCTTGAACAGCGTTCCTTCTTCAAAAGGCTTGCCGATAAGTTGCAGGGCGAGCGGCAGTCCCTTCTCGTCAAGACCGGCCGGAACAGCGATGCCCGGAAGACCTGCCATGTTGACGGTTACCGTGAAGATGTCGTTCAGATACATCTTGACCGGATCTGACGCGAGATCCTCGTCGGCCACACCGAACGCCGAAGACGGTGTCGCAGGCGTCAAGATCGCATCGACTCCGGCATCGAAAACCTGTTCGAAGTCCTGTTTGATAAGCGTGCGAACCTTCTGAGCCTGCAGGTAATAGGCGTCGTAATAGCCGGCAGACAGAACATAGGTACCGATCATGATGCGACGTTTGACTTCCTTGCCGAAGCCGGCGGCACGCGTCCTTTCATACATGTCGACAATATCCTTGCCGTCGACACGCAAACCGTAACGAACGCCGTCATAGCGTGCAAGGTTCGACGATGCTTCCGCCGGGGCCACGATATAATAGGCGGGAAGTGCGTATTTTGTATGTGGCAAACTGATATCGACGATCTCGGCACCGGCGTCTTTCAGCCAGGCAATGCCCTTTTGCCATAGTGATTCGATCTCGTCCGGCATGCCATCGACCCGGTACTCCTTCGGAATACCGATCTTCATACCCTTCAACGACTGGCCGAGCGAGGCTTCATAGTCGGGCACGGGAAGGTCCACCGACGTGGTATCCTTCACATCGACGCTTGCCATCGACTTCAATAAAATTGCGGCATCGCGCACATCGCGGGCAATCGGCCCGGCCTGATCGAGCGACGAGGCGAACGCCACCGTACCCCAGCGCGAGCAGCGTCCGTAAGTGGGCTTGATGCCAACGGTGCCGGTGAAAGCCGCGGGCTGACGGATCGAGCCGCCGGTATCTGTGGCCGTCGCGCCTGCACACAGATGAGCCGCAACAGCCGCTGCGGAACCGCCGGAGGAGCCGCCGGGTACAAGCTGCTGATTTGATCCGTTGGCACGCCATGGATTAACGACCGCACCATAATGCGAGGTCTCGTTGGAGGAGCCCATGGCGAACTCGTCCATGTTGAGCTTGCCCAGCATGACGGCGCCGTCATCCCAGAGGTTCTGGGTAACGGTCGATTCATATTTTGGCTTGAACCCGTCAAGAATATGGGAACAGGCCTGGGTATGAACCTCACGGGTCGCAAACAGGTCCTTGATACCGAGTGGAATTCCTTCCAGAGCGCCGCCATTGCCTGCAGCAAGGCGGTCATCAGATGCCGATGCCATCGACAGTGCCTTGTCGGAGGTAACCACGACGTAAGCGTTCAAGGTCGCATTGGTGGCCTCGATTGCGTTCAGATACGCTTTGGTCAGTTCGACGGCTGAGAATTCCCTCGTTTTCAACTTTTCACGGGCTTCGGCAATGGTAAGGCTGGTGAGTTCGGTCATGATGTTTTCGTCAGTTCACGAGAGGTGTGGGATGGTCGAATCGGCAGGCGGAGGGTCCGCACTATTCGACGACCTTCGGCACGAGGAAGAAATTGCGGTCGGTGGCTGGCGCATTGGCCACGATATCGTCAGCCTTGCTGCCATCGGTGACCTGGTCGGTACGTTTGCGCATTTCCATCGGCATCACCGAGGTCATCGGCTCGACACCTTTCACATCGACCTCGGACAATTGCTCGACAAAACCCAGGATCCCGTTCAGTTCACCCACCATGCGGGAGGCCTCGTCATCGCTGACGGCAATGCGGGCAAGGCGCGCAACGCGCTTGACGGTGGCAAGATCGACGGACATGGTCATAACTCCGGACAAGACAGTTTCTACCCGCTATAATGGCCACGTCCGCTGTTCGCAACGGTAAAGCCGATAATCAGAAACTAAGTGTCGTTCCGGCAACCGGCGTCTCCACTCGGGTGCGCGTACCCTCCATGCCTTTGACAAACTTTTCCGGTGTCTGGTCGATGATCGGGAATGAGCCATAATGGCACGGAATGGCGTGCTTGAATTCGAAAAACCGCTGGCAGGCGAGTGCTGCAACGGCACCGCCCATCGTGAAACGGTCACCGATGGGGACAAGGCCGATATCCGGCTGGTGCAGTTCGTTGATCAGCCCCATATCAGTAAAGATATCGGTATCGCCCATGTGCAGGATCGACGGTTCGTCATCGACATGCAACATCAGGCCATTCGCATTTCCGAGCGAATGGGAGACACCGTCTTTTGTGATTGTCGCAGAAGAATGCAAGGCCTGGGTGAACGTGACGGTAAAACCTTCAAACGAAACCGTACCCCCGGTATTGCCCTGATCGATCCTGTCGACGCCCTGTCTGCCAAGCCATGCGGCCAGGTCGGCATTTGCAAGGACGGTGGCGCCCTTTTCCTTGGCCAGCCTGATGGTATCACCGACATGGTCTCCATGACCGTGGGTCAGGAGGATGTGCGAGACGCCCGCCGCGGCATCCTGAGGGTCGAGGCCTGAAAATCCCGGGTTTCCTGTCAGGAACGGATCGATCAGAATATTCGCCTTGGCGGTTTCGATACGAAAGGCCGAATGGCCAAGCCAAGTGATCTTCATGAAATGTCTCCTTGATAGATGATGCGAAATCCGGCGAGGATGTTAAACAGATACCCCACCTGTCCGCGATTGAAAGCGGCAAAGCACATTTTCTACATGACGAGGCTCAAGCAAAATGGCGATAGTGACGATCGAAGAACTGGCCGACTTGCTTCAGCCGGGGCAGCCAATTGCCGGTCTTGATCTGGGAACGAAGACAATCGGACTTGCGATGTCAGACCTTGGTCGCCGCCTGGCCTCGCCGCGACCCGTCCTCAGACGGATCAAGTTCACCAAGGATGCCGAATACCTTGTCAACTTCGCGGCAAAGGAAAAGGTCGCCGCGTTTATCATCGGACTGCCAGTAAACATGGACGGATCGTCCGGACCGCGCGTACAGGCAACGCGCGCCTTTGTTCGCAACATGGAGGAAAAGACGAATTGTCCCTTCGCCTTCTGGGACGAGCGTCTGTCGACAGTTGCAGCTGAACGTGCCCTTCTGGAGATGGATGTTTCCAGGGCAAAGCGCGCCGAACGAATCGATTCGGCAGCGGCCAGCTTCATTCTTCAAGGTGCACTCGACAGACTTTCTTCGCTTGCCAGGAGCCGTGATGCACGCGAACTCTGACGATTTGCCCACCATGCCGCGATCTTCTTGCGTCTTCTGAAGCCGATGATCGCAAAGACGATCAGGCTGTCGACCGCAATCGCCCGCATGACAAGCGGCGGAATGTCTTCGGCAGGAATGCCAAGGGCATTGCTGTAGACCTCAAATACAAGATCATGCGTCTGACGCGTGAGCATGAAGAAACCGAAGTTCATGTCGTGGTAGGAAAGACCGTACCAGCCCCCGAGGAGCACAATCGGGCCACCCCATAGAATCAGGAACCACTTCATGCGGTCCTCCCTTCAGACTGGTGAAACGGAGGCGCTCCTGTTGCAAGCCAGCGCATGATTGCCATCAGGGACAGGACCAGTGCTGGAAGAGCAATATCGAGGGCCAGGACTGCAAAGAACATCATCATGATGATCAACAATGCCCGACTGGCGAAGGTGGTTCCGTGCGGCAACGGCTTCATCCGTCCATGGTTAATGGTGCGTTAACCGCAGATTAGGCGCCTCGCTCGCCAGTGCAATGCAAACCCTCGCCTATGGTTAACGGCGCGCCTCCCTTTTGTGGAAAACCTCCCAAGGGCAACCACGGATCCGCCTCGCCAATCCGTTGCGTTCCACTATCTGGTTGACTGAACAAAGAATTTGTACAACTGTCCAAGACATGCGATCAAACGTCAAGGAAACCCTTCTGCGCAATGCGGCGGCCCTGTTTTCCCGCAGTGGCTATAATGCCGTTTCGCTTCGTGATGTGGCGAGGGCGTCCGGTGTCAATGTCGGCAGCCTCACCTATCACTTCGGGTCGAAAGCCAATCTATTGAGAGAGGTCTATCTGCGGCACACGCAGCCGATGAATGCGCGCCGTCTCGAATTGCTCGGCGAGGCTCGCCGGATCATCAATCCGGATGAACGACTGATAGCGATCCTGCGCGCGTATGTCGTCCCGGCCTTCATCTCATCGTCCGAGGGGGATGGTGGCGGTGCAGAGTTCACGCGCATGCGCGCTGTGCTTTCTGCAGAAGGCAACCCCGATGCGCAGGCCATCATTGCGGATGCATTCGATGCGACCAGCCGCAGTTTCATTGCGGCACTGAGCGACTGTATTGAAGGCGCACCGATCGATGGCCTGGTCTGGCAAAGCCAGTTCCTGCTTGGTGCACTCTACTATGCGCTGATCAATCCCGAACGCGTGACACGTCTGTCCAATGGCGCAGTCGACGGGTCCGACATGGAAGCGGCAGTCAACCACATCGTCGAAGCGAGCTATGCGAGCTTCAGAAGCCTGTCGAAAACACCTGCCAAGGTTCGCGAACAGGCTTCCCATACAAATTCCGGAGAACATATCCAGACATGAAACTTGCCCCTTCTTCCCCTGAAGAGCACAAACGCACGCCAGCCTTCATTGCTCCACCCGGCAGTTGCGACAGCCATTGCCACGTCTTCGGCCCGGCTGCGGTCTTCCCTTACGCGCCTGATCGTAGCTACACGCCGACAGACGCCCCGAAAGAGGCACTGGCAGCCCTCCATGCCGACCTCGGCATTGACCGTGCAGTGATCGTTCAGGCGAGTTGCCACGGAACAGACAACCGCGCAATGATGGACGCCATCGCGTCGAGGCCCGACCAGTATCGCGGCGTCGCGATCATCGATGACAGTTTTGGCGACAAGGAACTACAGCAATTGCACGACGGTGGCGTGCGCGGCGTGCGGTTCAATTTCGTGCGCCACCTCGGTGGCGCGCCGGACAAGCACATCTTTGACCGTGTCATCGACAGGGTCAGTGGGCGAGGCTGGCATGTCGTCCTGCATCTCGACGCCTCCGACATCGTTCCGCTCTCGCAGATGATCGCGAACCTGCCACTGCCGTTCATCATTGACCACATGGGACGCATCGACACGAGCCTTGGCATCGAACAGCCCGCATTCCAATCGCTCATTCAGCTTTGCCGCAATGACAGCTGCTGGGTGAAGGTCTGTGGCGCCGAGCGGATTTCCGCATATCCCTTTACGGCGGCCTTGCCATTTGCAAAGGCGCTCGTTGCAGCATGCCCCGAGCGAACATTGTGGGGAACCGATTTTCCCCACCCCAATCTCAAGCAGCCAGTCAACGAGGCAGATCTGCTCGACCTGGTTCAAGAATTTGCGCTTACGACACAGGAGCAACAGCGCCTGCTCGTCGACAATCCCGCACGTCTGTACGACTTTGCCACCTGACGGCGGTTATTTCTGGAGGAGGAAGACAATGGTTCACACAAGTTCAAGGCATAGAGGGTTGTCACGGCGTACCCTCATGAAGGCTGCCGTTCCGGCAATGATGCTTGCGCTCGGCTGCCCGCCGGGTGCTCTTGCCCAAACGGACTATCCGTCACATGACATCACCCTCGTCCTGCCGTTTGGCCCTGGCGGGATTGCGGACATCACCTCACGTGTGATGGCCGATGCACTCGGCAAGAATCTCGGTCAGACGATCGTCATCATGAACCAGCCGGGTGCCGCCGGCTCGGTTGCCGCTCGGGCGGCGCTCAATGCACCCGCAGATGGCTACACGCTCGCTCTTCTGTCGAACGGCACCGCAATCAGCGTCCCGCTGTTTGAAAACCTGCAATTCGATCCGCTCAAGGATTTCGTGCCAATTTCCAGTCTTGCCTATTTCGACTTCGTCTTTGCCGGCAAGGAAGGCGGCAAGTTCAACTCGCTGAAGGATGTGCTGGACGCCGCAACGGCCAATCCGGGTGCCCTGAACGTGGGCACGATCAATGTCGGCAGCAGCCAGAACCTTGCTGCGGAGCTGTTCAAGTCGACAGCCGATATCGATTTCACGATCGTTCCCTACAAGGCAACGCCAGACCTGCAGGTCGCCTTACTCGCCGGGGAAGTGGATGTGATCGTGGACAGCCAGACCGCCCTGAAAGGCCCTCTTGAACAAGGGCAGCTCAAGGCACTTGCAGCATCCGGCCCGACCCGTTCAACGCTTCTGCCTGATCTGGCAACGGCGCAGGAACAGGGCGTTGAAGGCTTCGATGTCACATCCTGGAACGGGATCTTTGCACCGGCAGGAACACCCCAGGAGATCGTCGACAAGCTGAACACGGCGATCATCGAAGTCCTCGCTGAACCCGGCATCCAGGCCCGCTTCGCCGAACTTGGCGTGGAAGCCCGTTCGAGTACTCCCGAGGAGATCCGCAAACGGCTCGAAGATGACATTAAGAAATGGTCAGATGTCATTGAGAAAGCGGGTATTCCAAAACGGTAATCCCAGCGAGGCGGCCGGCGGACACCGCCTCGAATTCGCCCGGAAGGATCGAGCTTGACCCGCTCGCCTTTCGGGCGTCTTGTCACTTTATCCATAGATACCGCGGACAAGCCTTCTAACGGATGTACCGACCTTGTTCCAATCCTTGTCATTTTGAAGAGCCAGGCCGGCAAACTCTCCAGTTGCAACCGATGCGATGACAAGATGCTGGATGGCGGCAAACAGGATTGCGTTGACGGTGGTCGCATCGATCCCTTTCGGCGCACCAAGGCTGCCGCGCATGCGATCCAACCATTTGCCAAGCGCTTTCGAACGTGCGACGGCGAGGCGACGAACCTGCGGGGTATCCTTGGAAACCTCCCATGCCATGATCTTGCAAATCAGCGGATCCTGTCTCAGCGCCTCCATGTAAAGAAGCGCGAGCCGTTCCATCAGGTCTCCATATGTCAAAAGAAACATACCACCGGCATCTTCGGGAATACGCTCCTTCACCCAGTCTCCCAGGTCGGCTCCGATAGCATCAAGAAGCCCGTCCAGCCCTCCATAATAGCGATAGATCAGCTGCTTGTCACAACCCGCACGCCTGGCAATTGCGTTGATCCCGAACCCCTGGAAGCCTTCATCCGCCAAGAGGTCGCGCGCGGCATGAAATATTGCACTTTCTGTATTGGCGCGGTTTTTCGCGCGCCTTTCCGGCACGCAAGGTTCGACGGCGTCTACGACTGAAAGCATGTATGGTACTCCAACGGTCATGCGCGGATAGTCCGCCTTCACGTCGGATACAATCGGCACTGAACCCCCATGCACAAGAACGTCGGGTCAGTTGGCTGCGGGATAGAGAAGATCGACAATATATCCAGCGTCGAAGCGGGCATCGAGCATGCCATAGGTCGAGCGCCACCCTCCAGCGAGCCGTGTCTCCAGAAATGCGTCGGCGATCTTGCCGGCACCAAGCCTGGCAAGCTCGGCGGCTCCTGCAGCCAATGCCAGTTGCTCGACGAGAAGCCGCGCAGCACCTTCGTCGGTTTCGCAAAGTGCCATGGCGGCGCGCAAAACCTCGATCGTCTTGCGACCGGAATTTCCGAGATCCCGCTCAAAGCCTGAAAGCACCAATTCGAAGAGGTCCTTGCCGCGTGACAGGACACGCAGGACGTCAAGAGACATGACGTTGCCGGACCCTTCCCAGATCGCGTTGACCGGGGCTTCTCTATAGTGACGGGCAACAGGGCGATCCTCGACATAACCATTGCCGCCCAGGCACTCCATCGCTTCATAGATCAGTGATGGGGCAATCTTGCAGGTCCAGTATTTGACCACTGGCGTCATCACCCGTGCATAGGCGGCATCGGCGGGGCTTGCAGCGGCGCGGTCGAACGCGTCTGCAAGCCTGAAGGCCAGCGCGGTTGCAGCCGCCACGTCAAGGGCCATGTCGGCCAGGACCCTCGTCATCAAGGGTTGGTCGATGAGGTTCTTGCCAAAGACGCTGCGGCCGCGGCAAAAATGCACCGCTTCTGCAAGCGAGGCGCGCATGATGCCGGCCGAAGCCAGCGCACAGTCGAGACGCGTCAAGGTCACCATGTCCAAAATGGTGCGAATACCACCACCAGGTTCCCCGAGCAGATAGCCGAAGGCATCGCTGAACTCGACTTCAGACGATGCATTGGAGCGGTTGCCGAGCTTGTCCTTCAGCCTCTGAAACTCCAGGCCGTTGGCAGAACCGTCCTCCAGGAGGCGCGGAACCAGGAAGCAGCCGATCCCCTCATTTGTTCTGGCGAGCATGATGAAGGCGTCACTCATGGGTGCGGACATGAACCACTTGTGGCCGGAAAGACGGTAGATCCCCTCACCCACACGTTCGGCGCCCGACCTGTTGGCACGCAGGTCCGTGCCGCCCTGCTTTTCAGTCATTCCCATCCCGAGCGTCACGGCATTCTTCTTCAGCGCCGGGCGATTGGAACTGTCGTATTTGCGCGACAGGATCTTTGGTGCCCATTCCTTCTGCACGCGCGGCGAGGCCATAAGGGCGGCAATCGACGCACTGGTCATGGTGAGCGGACACAGGTGGCCACATTCCAGCTGGGCCGTCAGATAAAAGCGCGTTGCCCTCGCCTTGTGTTCATTCCCCTTTGCTTCGGCGATATTTTCCCAAACGGACGAATGAAGTCCGATCGACATTGAACGGCGCATCAGGGCGTGCCATGCAGGATGGAATTCCACCAGGTCGAGGCGTTCGCCACGCGGTCCGTGGGTGCGCAGCTTCGGCACGCCCTCATTGGCCATTCGCGCCAGTTCCTGGGCTTCCGGCGAGGTAACATAGTGGCCGATCGAATCGAATTCCTGCCGCAGGTTGCGATGCAGTGCTGCGGTCAGATCGACGATCAGCGGGTCTGACCGATAGGCATTGATACCGGACCAGGGCTTTGGCTGGTTCAGTTCATTAAGTTTCTGTTCGGTCCGCGTGTACTGTGTCATGGAGCGCTTCTAGCGGGTTTCTTCAAGAAATGCATGCCAATCAACCCACTTTTCCCATCCATTCGCTTGCCCACTACCCGGCCAGTTATTATAGACGCCCGAACGCAAGCGGGGACATCGCATGGTCTTCTTCCCTCATCGCCACCTTCTCGGCATCAAGGACCTCACCGAACAGGACATCAGCTTTCTTCTGGACAAGGCCGAAGAGGCCGTCAAAATCAGTCGGCAGCGGGAGAAGAAAACTTCGACGCTGCGTGGACTGACACAGATAAACCTGTTCTTCGAAGCGTCGACACGCACACAATCTTCCTTTGAACTCGCCGGCAAGCGGCTGGGCGCCGATGTCATGAACATGTCCGTCGGAAATTCATCGGTCAAGAAGGGTGAAACACTCATCGACACGGCGATGACGCTGAATGCGATGCGTCCGGACGTGCTTGTCCTGCGCCATTCCAGCGCCGGGGCGGCAGCACTTCTGGCCCAAAAGGTCGCATGCTCGGTGGTCAATGCCGGTGACGGCCAGCACGAGCATCCCACCCAGGCCCTTTTGGACGCGCTGACAATCCGGAGGGCAAAGGGCAGGTTATCGCGCATCACGGTCGCCATTTGCGGTGATGTCCTGCACTCAAGGGTGGCCCGTTCCAATATTCTGCTGCTCAATGCCATGGGCGCACGGGTACGCGTCGTCGCACCGGCGACGCTGCTCCCTGCCGGAATTTCTCAGATGGGTGCAGAGGTCTTTCACACGATGGAAGAGGGATTGAAGGATGCCGACGTCGTCATGATGCTGCGTTTGCAGCGCGAGCGCATGGCGGGCTCCTTTGTCCCCTCCGTGCGGGAATATTTCCGCTTCTACGGACTTGATACCGAAAAGTTGAAGGTCGCTCGGGAAGATGCACTCGTCATGCACCCGGGCCCGATGAACCGCGGCGTCGAGATCGCCTCGGAGGTCGCAGACGGCTCGCAAAGCGTCATCGAGGAGCAGGTCGAGATGGGTGTCGCCGTACGCATGGCCGTCATGGAAACGCTTCTCCTTTCCCATGGCAGGGAGGATCAGGCATGAACAAACCTCTCGTTTTGACCAATGCACGCATTATTGACCCATCCCGTAACCTGGATGAACGTGGAACAATCATTGTGGGTGAGGACGGCCGCATCGTTTGTGCAGGTGCCGAGGCACTCAACCAGGGACATCCCGAAGGGGCACAGACGCGCGAGTGCAATGGTCTCATCGCAGTCCCCGGGCTTGTGGACGCCCGTGTCCATGTTGGAGAACCCGGCGCAGAACACCGCGAGACGATCGAATCGGCGGGGCGCGCAGCGGCAGCAGGTGGCATCACGTCATTTATCATGATGCCCGATACCGATCCCGTCCTCGACGATATCGCGCTGGTCGAATTCGTACAGAAGACGGCCCGTGACAATTCCGTGGTCAACATCTATCCGGCAGCGGCCCTTACAAAGGGTCTCGCCGGAGAAGAAATGACAGAGATCGGGCTTCTCCAGGCGGCGGGAGCCGTTGCCTTTACCAACGGCCGCCATGATCTGCCGGACACCCTCGTTCTGCGTCGCGCAATGACCTATGCCCGCGAGTTTGGCGCCGTGATCGCCCTGGAGCCACGCGATCCATATCTTGGCAATGGCGTGATGAACGAAGGGCTTTTTGCAAGCTGGCTTGGTCTTGCCGGTGTGCCAAAGGAAGCGGAGATCATTCCGCTCGAGCGCGATCTCAGGATCGCTTCCCTGACCGGCGCCCGATATCACGCAGCAAAGATTTCAGTTCCTGAATCCGTCGAGGCGATGGCGACGGCAAGAGGCCGCGGTGCGCACGCCACCTGCAGCGTGTCGATCAATCATCTATGCCTGAACGAAAACGACATCGGGGAGTACCGGACCTTCTTCAAGCTGTCGCCACCGCTGCGCCGGGAAGACGACCGGGTCGCCATGGTCGAGGCTTTGGCAAGCGGCGAGATCGATATCATCGTCTCTTCGCATGATCCCCAGGATGTCGATACCAAGCGCCTTCCCTTCGGCGATGCCGCAGATGGTGCAATCGGGCTTGAGACAATGCTGGCGGCCGCCCTTCGCCTCCATCATTCCGATCAGGTGTCTCTCATGCGCCTGGTTGATGCCATGTCGACACGTCCCGCGCACATATTCGGGCTTGATGCGGGCACATTGAAACCTGGTGCACCGGCCGACATCACGCTCATTGATCTTGATGAGCCATGGATTGTCTCAAAGGACAGCCTGCTGTCGCGTTCCAAGAATACGCCCTTCGAGGAAGCCCGTTTTTCCGGCCGGGTCGTGGAAACCTATGTGGGTGGAAAATGCGTTCACACGCTTTAAGGAGGACGGCCGGTGAGTGAATTGTTCAACTGGCAGATTGGTGGCGGCATCGCCATCATATCGATCATCCTCGGTTACCTGCTGGGCTCCATTCCATTCGGCCTGCTGCTCACCCGCATGGCCGGTCTCGGCGATATTCGCTCGATCGGATCGGGCAATATCGGCGCAACCAATGTCTTGCGCACAGGCAACAGAAAGCTTGCCGCAACAACACTCGTCCTTGACGCATTGAAGGCAACGGCTGCAGCATTGATCGGCACTTTCGCTGCCGGCCCGCAAGCCGGTCTGCTTGCGGGCTTTGCAGCCTTTCTTGGTCATCTGTTTCCGGTGTGGCTCGGCTTCAGAGGCGGCAAGGGTGTCGCCACCTATATCGGTGTTCTGCTCGGTGTTTCTCCATTATGGGTCCTCGTATTTGCCGCAATATGGCTGAGCGTCGCCTTCATCAGCAGGTATTCATCGTTGTCCGCGCTGGCGGCGACACTTGTCGTGCCGGTTTCCTTATGGGTCGCCGGCGAAGACAAGATCGCACTGATCATGGCAATCATGACCATCATTTCCTGGTGGCGGCACGAGACCAACATCCGCAAGCTTCTGACAGGGACGGAAGCGAAGATCGGGAAAAAGGAATAGCCGTCCACAAAAGGTACTTGCCTACCCACGCTGGAGCGCATCTTGTACGAAGGAATTTCGATACCACCTGCACGGCTCGACGACGACGCACCTCCAGATCCGAATTAAGCCACCCGCATCTGCGTCGAACATCAGCTGTCAACCGCAATGACACGCCCTGATGCAGGCGTTGCGCCTGGACCATCAATCAGCTCTGCCACCCGTGCAACCACCCGCAATCAGCCCTGCGGAATACACAACCACCGCTTGTTCATGTCAACATTTTCATCAATACGTTGCGCATCGCTCTGGCGTATAATTTGACCATGGCACTTGACCGCAGCGAAAAGGCCATCCATGTCGGAACCAACACACCCGTCTCGGACAGCCATGTTCCCGAGACCTGGCCCTCATCTTAGAGAAGCAATATGAACGTCGTCGTTGTCGAATCTCCTGCCAAAGCCAAGACCATCAACAAGTATCTCGGCTCGGGTTACAAGGTTCTCGCTTCGTTTGGTCATGTGCGTGACCTTCCCGCCAAGGATGGTTCTGTCCTGCCCGACCAGGATTTTGAAATGTCCTGGGAAGTCGACAGTGCCTCACAAAAACGGATCAAGGACATTGCCGAAGCGGTAAAAGGTTCTGACGCACTTTACCTGGCGACCGACCCCGATCGTGAGGGCGAGGCAATATCCTGGCACGTTCTCGACCTTCTGAAGAAGAGGCGGGTCCTCGGCGACAAACCAGTCAAGCGCGTGGTCTTCAACGCCATCACCAAGAAGGCCGTGCTCGATGCAATGGCCAGTCCACGCGACATCGATGTTCCTCTGGTTGATGCCTATCTGGCGCGCCGCGCACTCGACTACCTTGTCGGCTTCAACCTTTCCCCGGTGCTTTGGCGCAAGCTTCCCGGCGCGCGCTCGGCCGGGCGCGTCCAATCCGTTGCGCTACGCCTCGTATGCGACCGTGAGTCGGAAATCGAGCGTTTTGTCTCTGAAGAATACTGGAACCTGTCGGCTCTCTTGCGAACACCACGTGGCGACGAGTTCGAGGCACGTCTGGTGTCCGCTGATGGCAAGAGACTTCAAAGCCGTTCCGTCAAGACGGGCGACGAAGCGGGTCGTCTCAAGGCATTGCTTGACGGCGCCAGCTACATTGTCGACAGCGTCGAAGCAAAGCCGGTCAAGCGTAATCCCGGACCACCCTTCACGACGTCGACACTGCAGCAGGCTGCGTCGTCCAATCTCGGGTTCAATGCATCCAGAACGATGCAGGTAGCCCAAAAACTCTATGAGGGCATTGACATTGGCGGAGAGACCGTCGGCCTGATCACCTACATGCGAACCGACGGCGTCCAGATGGCACCGGAAGCAATCGACGCTGCACGGCAGGCAATCGTCAGCCAGTTCGGCAATCGCTACCTGCCGGACAAGCCACGCTTCTACTCGACCAAGGCCAAGAATGCCCAAGAGGCGCACGAAGCAATCCGCCCGACCGACTTCAACCGGTCACCTGATCAGGCCCGCCGCTACCTCGACGGCGATCAGGCTCGACTTTACGAACTGATCTGGAAACGTGGCATAGCGAGCCAGATGGCCTCGGCGGAGATCGAGCGCACGACAGCCGAGATCCTTGCCGACAATGGCGATCAAAAAGCAGGTCTGCGTGCTGTCGGTTCCGTTGTCCGCTTCGACGGCTTCCTCGGAGCCTATGCCGACAAACGGGAAGAAGGCGAAAAGCCGGAAGACGACGAAGACGACGGCCGGCTGCCCGAGATCAATGCCCGCGAAGTGCTCGACAAGACAAGGATCAACTCCAGCCAGCACTTTACCGAACCACCACCGCGCTATTCCGAAGCCTCACTGATCAAGAAGATGGAAGAACTCGGCATCGGTCGACCTTCGACCTACGCCGCGACGCTCACCACCTTGCGTGATCGCGATTACGTGACGATCGACAAGCGCAAGCTGATCCCGCAGGCGAAAGGTCGGCTTGTTACCGCCTTTCTCGAGAATTTCTTCACGAAGTATGTCGAATACGATTTCACGGCCGATCTCGAAGAGAGGCTTGACCAGATCTCGGCGGGTGATCTCGACTGGAAACAGGTATTGCGTGATTTCTGGCAGGATTTCTTTGCCCAGATCGAAGAAACCAAGGAACTGCGCGTCACCAACGTGCTTGATGCGTTGAACGAGGCCCTGGCACCGCTGGTCTTTCCCAAACGCGAAGATGACAGCGATCCAAGGATCTGCCAGGTCTGCGGCAATGGCCGTTTGTCACTGAAACTCGGCAAATATGGTGCATTCGTCGGATGCTCCAACTATCCGGAGTGCAATTTTACGCGGCAACTGTCACAAGACGGCGCAGAGGCCGAAGCAAGCGGTCTGAACGACCCGAAGGCCCTTGGAAGCGATCCGCATACCGGTGAGGATCTCACGCTGAGATCCGGTCGGTTTGGGCCCTATATCCAGCGCGGTGAAGGCAAGGAGGCCAAGCGGGCATCGCTTCCGAAAGGCTGGAAGCCGGAAGACATCGACTACGAAAAGGCTCTGGCCCTGATCAATCTGCCGCGTGATATTGGCAAACATCCGGAAAGTGGCAAGATGATTTCTGCAGGGATCGGGCGATACGGCCCGTTCCTCCTCAGTGACGGCACCTACGCCAATCTCGAAACGGTGGAGGATGTCTTCACGATCGGCCTCAATCGCGCGGTCAGCGTACTTGCGGAAAAGCTCGCCAAGGGGCCTGGAGGACGAGGACGCGGAACACCGGCGGCCCTGAAAACCCTCGGCGACCATCCGGATGGCGGTACAATTACCGTTCGCGATGGCCGCTACGGACCTTATGTCAACTGGGCTAAGATCAATGCAACCCTTCCCAAGGGAAAAGACCCTCAATCGGTTACGCTGGAAGAGGCCCTGGCACTGATTGTCGAAAAGAGTGGGAAGGCAAAGCCGTCAAGAACAAAAACGGCGTCTGCAGGCAAGACGAAGGCCGCATCGAAAACAAAATCTGCCTCTAAAACGAAGGCAGCATCCAAGACGAAGGCAGCATCAAAAACGGCCACAAAGGCGAAGAAGACCGGCACGTGACCAGAAAGCCCCAAGACAGATCCTCCACAAGACGACCGAAAGAGGACGCCCCCTCCCCTGCGGATGCCGCCATTATTCATGGTAGCGTGCCGCCGCGCGACATCCTGCTTGAATTCATCGCCGAAAACCCGGACCATGCATCCAAGCGGGAGATTGCCAAAGCATTCGGGCTGAAGGGAGCGGCCCGGGTCGAACTGAAGGATTTGCTGCGAACGCTCGAGGATGAGGGGCTCATAAAGAAGAGCCGCAAGTCACTTTCCCGGCCCGGCAACCTGCCGCCGGTCTGCGTGGTCGACATTTCAACGCGCGACAAGGACGGCGAACTGATTGGGCGCCCTGCAGAATGGCCGGAAGACCAGGGCGTCGCGCCTGCCATACTCATTCGTCAGAACCCGTCGCGCAAGGCCAAGTCGAAGACACCGGCCGCCGGGCTCAATGACAGGGTCCTTGCAAAGATCTTCACCAACAAGGATCGGACCGGCCCAGCCTACACGGCTCGTATCATCAAAATCATCGATCGACGTCGCGGAGCCTCGCTCGGTGTCATCCGGATGATGGAAGACGAGATACGTCTGATGCCTATCGAGCGCCGTGGCGAGGAAATGGTGATCGAGACAGGTGGTCTTGGTGAGGCCAAAAACGGTGACCTCGTCGAGGTCGAAATCGCACGCAGCGGCCGCTTCGGCCTGCCCCGTGCGCGCGTCCTGTCGGTCATAGGGTCCGTCGGATCTGAGAAGGCGATTTCGATGATCGCCATCTATGCGCACGCTATCCCGCATATCTTCCCGCAGGCCGTTCTCGATGAAGCAGCGGCAAAAGGGCCGGCAACCATGGCCAAGCGCGAAGACTGGCGTGATCTGCCGCTGATAACCATCGATCCGGCTGACGCCAAGGATCATGACGATGCCGTCCATGCCCAACCTGACCCGTCACCTGACAACCCGGGCGGTGTCATCGTCACGGTCGCCATCGCCGACGTCTCCTGGTATGTGCGCACGGGATCCCAACTGGATCGTGAGGCACTCAAACGCGGCAATTCGGTCTATTTCCCGGACCGGGTCGTGCCGATGCTTCCCGAACGCATCTCCAACGACCTGTGCTCGTTGCGCGAAGGTGAAGATCGGCCGGCAATCGCCGCAAGAATGGTGTTTTCCAAGGATGGTCGCAAGGCAGGCCATACCTTCCATCGGATCATGATGAAGAGTGCTGCAAAACTGTCCTATGGCCAGGCCCAGGCGGCAATCGAAGGCAAGGTGGACGACAAGACCGGACCGCTTCTCGATCCCGTCTTAAAGCCATTATGGGCGGCCTATGCAACATTGCTGCGCGGGCGAGACCGTCGCCAGCCGCTTGAACTCGACATGCCCGAACGCAAGATCATCCTGAAGGCCGACGGGACCGTCGATCGTGTTTTCGTGCCCGAGCGGCTGGAGGCCCACAAACTCATCGAAGAAATGATGATCCAGGCAAATGTGGCCGCTGCCGAGACACTGGAGAAAAGGCGCCAGCCACTGGTCTACCGGGTCCACGACGCTCCGGCATTGTCGAAACAGGAGACACTGCGAGAGTTTCTGGCGACAATCGGTATTTCGATGGCCAAGGGCGGACAGATGCGTGCCAATTCCTTCAACGGGATCCTCGCCAAAGCCGTGGACACCCCCCACCAGATCATGGTCAACGAGATGGTGTTGCGCTCCCAGAGTCAGGCAGTCTACAGTCCCGAAAATATTGGCCACTTCGGGCTGAACCTGATGAAGTATGCGCACTTTACATCACCGATCCGGCGATATGCAGACCTGATTGTCCATCGGGCACTCGTTGGCACGCTTTCCCTGGGCGAAGGTGCCATTACACCGGCAGAAGAAGCGGCCCTCGAAGACATTGCTGCGGAAATATCGACCTTTGAACGGCGCGCGATGGCGGCAGAACGCGATACGATCAATCGTCTGATTGCCCATCACCTGAGCGAGCGGATCGGAGAAGAATTCGAAGGCCGCGTATCAGGGGTAACCAAGGCAGGCCTGTTTGTCACACTCCCCGACTATGGCGCAGACGGTTTCATACCGATATCAACACTTGGTACCGATTACTTCATCTACGACGAGGCCCATCAGGCGCTGACTGGAGAAGCAACCGGTCTTGGATATCAGCTGGGAGACGCCGTCAACGTCAAGCTTGCTGAGGCAGTGCCGCTTGCCGGCGCACTGCGTTTTGAAATTCTGAGCGAGGGGCGCAAGATGCCTGCTGGCACGCGCTCCTTCCACAAATCAGGCCGCCGGCTCCGTTCAAGGCAACGGACGAAGGCGGGAACGCGGCCACCTCGCGGCCGGTAGGAACGATGGAAATGCACAAATCTGGGGAACAGCCGATCCAATATGGTGGAATTGAGGAGAGCGAGCGACCGTTGATGCGTTCGATCGGACGTGGAATGCGGTGCACCTGTCCGGCATGCGGAACAGGTCGTCTGTT
Organism: Pseudomonadota bacterium; assembly: GCA_023390055.1. GTDB lineage: Bacteria > Pseudomonadota > Alphaproteobacteria > Rhizobiales > Rhizobiaceae > Neorhizobium. The sequence continues at coordinate 36,901 of JAEWDP010000008.1, forward strand.
TCGAGCCTTCCTGAAACCGGTCGACATGTGCTCTGTGTGTGATGAGGAAATCCATCATCATCGTGCAGACGACCTCCCTGCCTATCTTGTCATTGTCGTCGTCGGCCATGTTCTTTTAACTGGCTTCCTTCTTACTGATACAGTCTTTCCGATGTCACCATGGGCGCATCTTTCCATCTGGGCCCCTCTCTCGGTTCTTGCCGCGCTCATGACCATCCAACCCATCAAGGGCGCCGTCATCGGTTTTCAATGGGCCTGCAGGATGCACGGGTTTGGTGATAGTGACGACGACGAGCTCGATCATCCCGGCGGTGGTTCGCATCCATGAGCAACTCAATTGTCGAGGCGGTCCCTTTCGCGGTCGACGCACAGGACGGCAGCGACAATATGGCAATGCGGCCGGTGGATGCGGCAACGATCATCCTGGTTGACAGGCGGAACGAAAATCCCCGTTTCTTGATGGGAAGGCGCAGCGGTGGCCATGCCTTCATGCCGGACCTTTATGTCTTTCCCGGTGGCCGGCGAGACCCACGCGACCACGCTCGTCCTTTCAGCCAGGATCTACATCCGCTGGTCATCAAACGTCTGCTATCTGCCGTTCCCGCCCGCATGACGATTGCAGGTGCGCGTGCACTGGCATTGGCAGCGATGCGTGAACTGAAGGAGGAGACTGGACTGAGTGCCACGGACGGGCACGACAGGGCCGACCTCAGCCATCTGCGTTATGTTGCGCGCGCAGTCACGCCACCTGGCAATGTCAGGCGATATGACACACGCTTCTTCCTGCTGCCGGTAGACGACGCTGGAATTTCTTCCGGTGCGGCAATGGATTCCGATGAGCTACAGGATCTCCGGTGGGTCGGACAACAAGACCTTGCCAACCTGACCGTGCCAAAAATCACGCTGGCAATCCTTGATGACGTCACGACCCTGCTTGAAGCTGATCCTTCACTTCCCTATGGAATGTCCGTACCCTTCTACTTCATGCAGCGCGGACAGTTCGTCCGAACCCGGATCTAGAGGACCAGGATGTCCTGCGCACCAAACGACCAGAACGGTCATCGCGAAAGAATCCACTGGTCATCTCTGGTGGCAGCAGTCTCTGCAATCAGTGCAGTCGGTATCGCTATCGGCCTCGGTCTTCCACTTCTCAGCATCATTCTCGAAAAGCGCGGCATATCATCGACGCTGATTGGCCTCAATTCGGCCATGGCAGGGGTTGCCGCAATGATTGCGGCACCGATCACAACGAAACTTGCCCACAATTTTGGTGTCGCCAGAGTGATGCTGTGGGCCGTGTTCGTCTCCGCGATCAGTGCACTCGGCTTTTATTATGCACAGTCGTTCTGGACATGGTTTCCGCTGCGCTTTGCCTTTCACGGTGCAACCACGACCCTCTTCATCTTGTCGGAATTCTGGATCAATGCCGCCGCACCACCGCGGCGTCGCGGGCTGGTACTTGGCATCTATGCCACGGTGCTTGCTGTCGGCTTTGCGATCGGCCCCCTGCTCTTTTCCGCAATCGGCAGCGAAGGCATCGTGCCTTTCCTGGTCGGCGCTGGTGCGATCCTGCTTGCCGCCATTCCAATCTACATTGCACGCAGTGAAAGCCCGGCTCTCGATGAAAAGCCGGAAAAGCATTTCCTGCGCTATGTCCTGCTCGTTCCGACCGCAACCGCCGCCGTATTCGTCTTTGGCGCGGTCGAGGCCGGTGGCCTGTCCCTGTTTCCGATCTATGCGGTCCGATCCGGTTTCAACGAATCCCAGGCCGCATTGCTTTTGACCGTCATGGGTGTCGGAAACATGATCTTCCAGATTCCACTGGGCATGTATTCCGACCGGCTGCGTGATCGCAGGCCCTTGCTGGCAGCGATGGCAGTGACCGGCCTTGTCGGCTCGCTCCTTTTGCCGATCCTGATCGGCAACTGGCTGCCGATGGCAATCGTACTCCTCTTTTGGGGTGGCTGCGTGTCCGGGCTCTATACGGTCGGCCTTGCGCATCTCGGATCGCGACTCACCGGGGCAGACCTGGCAGCCGCCAACGCAGCATTTGTCTTCTGCTATGCTGTGGGCACGGTTGCAGGCCCGCAGGCAATCGGGGTGGCGATTGATCTTACCGGCAATGACGGTTTTGCCTGGGCTTTGGCGTCATTCTTCGGCCTCTATGTCCTGCTTTCCCTGGGACGCCTGCTTTTTAGGGCGAAACGGGCTTGACTTTTTGAGCGCGATTTGTAGTTTCGCGCCAGATTTCGCCGTGGACATCATCCGACCGTTCACGGCTTCATTTTCTCAAAGGCAGAAACACCATGGCGAAAGCTACGACCATCAAAATCAAGCTGCAGTCGACGGCTGACACCGGTTTCTTCTATGTAACGAAGAAAAACAGCCGTACGATGACCGACAAGATGACCAAGACCAAGTATGACCCGGTCGTCAAGAAGCATGTTGAGTTCAAGGAAGCCAAGATCAAGTAAGGTCTGCTTTCGCAAGCATTTCAGGCGCGCGCCTCCTGGCTGCGCGCCTTTTTATTTTGCAGGTCCCTGCAACCAAAAAAAAGCGCCGCTCCCTTTGGAAGCGGCGCTTCTTTATCTGGGGGTCGACCGGCTGCAATGCGGCACGAGGAACCGCTTGCTTGCAGACCGATCGACCGACCCCACGACCCAGGAGATGCGGCGGACCTGAGCATCATGGGGTATCTCTCCCTTTCGGGAAAATACGCTGTCGATGAAAAATTGCGCAAATCGGGAAGGAAATCAACTTAATATTAGTTCATGTGAAAGCGATGTCTGAGATTGGTTAAGACTACAGTCTATCCACTCACATTTGGCGCGACAGGCAGCACACTACAAGCTGACCGACAATAGCTTATTCTGAACTTAACTTAATTTATACTTTAACCGGCCATCGTCTCGTTCGACTTCACTCAATACCGGGCTATATTTACGCCGCTATTTGCCGTTTCCTTTTCAATGGATGCGAATCTGCGCCATACAGAAAAAGAACTCTTCGCACATCTGCGTTCCTGATTATTTCTACTTTACCGATTTTGAGGATGTCTTCAGCAAGGGACGGCCAGAGTGCAACTGACCACGCTCTTGTGATCATGCGCGAGGATCATCTTGTGCTTTCAGCACGCTCCAGCATCGTCCACATGGGTCGACCGGGCCCGTTCAGGCGGCCGCGGCCACAACCCGGTTACGGCCGCCATTCTTGGCCTCATAGAGCGCTTTGTCGGCCTGTTTCATCAATTCCTCAGGCGTCTGTGCACCCGCCTCGTTGGAGGCGATCCCCAGAGAGGCCGTTATGGAGATGGAAACGCCAGCGGATCTGACGATGAAGGGTTGACCCTCGATGAGCCCACGCAAGCGCTCGGCAATCACGCCCGCCGCTACAGCATCCGTGTCCGGCATTACGACCACGAACTCCTCCCCGCCATAACGGCAGGCAAGATCGGCACCGCGGACAGTCGAACGAATGCGTGCTGCAAATTCCTTCAAGATGTCATCGCCGGCATCGTGACCGTAGGTGTCGTTTACCTGCTTGAAGCGGTCGATATCCGTGATGCAGACTGACAACGCCCGGTCCCGGACTAGCGCCCGATTGAAGAGGGTCTTCAAATGTCCGTCGAGATAGCGTCGGTTGTTGAGCCCGGTCAATCCGTCCGTGACGGCGAGCTCGATTGTCTGCCGTACGCTCATGCGCAGACGATCATTGTAGCGCTTGCGCTTTATCTGCGTAAGGCAGCGGGCCACAAGTTCGTTCGGATCTATCGGCCTGACGATGTAGTCGTTGACGCCAAGGTCGAGCGCACGCACGATGAGACTTTCCTCGCCCTGCTCGGTGACGATCAGCAATGGCAAGAAGCGCGTGCGCTCCAAAGAGCGAAGCTGGGAACAAAGGCGTAGCGGATCATAGTCATCGAAGTTGGCATTGACGATGACAAGATCAAATCCATTTTCGGCCGCCTCGAAGAGCGCTGCCTGCGGATCGGACATTGCTGCAACCTGTGCAATGGGCTTCAGGGCCCGGATGATGCGCTCCTGGGAACTGGCCCGACCATCCACCAGGAGGATCTGACCTGGATCATCGCGACCATCCGTCCCCTTCAGCATGTCTTCAATGCCGGCTTCCTGCGCCGTCTTGGCACGGATGCGCAGTTCGTCACTCAGCGTCTTCAGGCGCACGAGGCTCTTGACCCTTGAGACCAGTTGAAGATCGTTGACCGGCTTGGTCAGAAAGTCGTCAGCACCTGCCTTGAGGCCGCGGACACGGTCGGCCGGCTGATCCAACGCGGTTACCATCACCACCGGAATATGCGCAAGACGCGGATTGGACTTCAAACGTTCACAGACCTCGAAACCACTGATGCCGGGCATCATGATATCGAGCAAGATGAGGTCAACATGCGTGTTTTCACAGATCTCGAGCGCCTTGAACCCGTCACTTGCTGTCAAGACATCGAAATACTCAGCCAGAAGACGTGCTTCGAGCAGCTTCACATTTGCGGCAATATCGTCAACCACCAGTATCCGTGCGGTCATTTCGATTGCTCCAGTCTCACGCGTCGCCCAGATAGGTCTTGATGGTCTCGATGAATTTCGGAACAGAGATCGGCTTTGAGACATAGGCTTCGCAGCCACCCTGACGAATGCGTTCCTCATCACCCTTCATCGCAAAGGCCGTCACGGCGATGACCGGAATGATCTGCAGCTCGTCGTCTTCCTTGAGCCACTTCGTCACCTCAAGGCCCGAGACTTCCGGAAGCTGGATATCCATCAAAATGAGATCGGGATGGTGCTTGCGCGCAAGATCCATTGCCTCCATGCCATTGCGCGTCTGAATGGTTTCATAGCCGCAAGCTTCGATCAGGTCGCGGAAGAGCTTCATGTTCAGCTCGTTGTCTTCGACAATCATGACCCGCTTGGGCATGCGCTCCGTCCCCAATCCTGCCTTGCAAGCACGCCTTCAACATATAAGCTTGTGCGCGGCCGATACCATTCCAGTCATGACCTCAACGGTAAGGCCATTTGGTTGAAAAAGAGGTAACCAATTGCCGGAAATGCAATATGACCCCAAAAACGTTGCAAAATCCACCCAAACGGCCGAGGAAACGGCCATTGCCATTCTCAGATGGCTGGCCGACGAACCGGATATGCTGAGACGCTTCCTGGCCTTAAGCGGAATGCATGCGGACCAGTTGCGCGATGCAGTCAACGATAGCGGTTTTCTGGCCGGCATGATCGACTTCGTGATGGCTCACGAACCATCCCTCATGGCCTTTTGTGACGCAACCGGCACCAGTCCCGAAACGGTTGTTTACGCCTGGCATCACTATTCCGGCCCCGGCCCGGACACGTCCCAGTGGTAACATCGCATTGCGAGTTCACAGCCCGTATTCACCTTGGCTGTTCCGATATGGCTGCAATCATGGCATACCCCGCCCAGGCTCCAAAATGTGGATGGGTAATCGGTCACCATTGAGAGTTTGGCCCGCAGCGGATAAGTTGCCAATGTTCAACATCTGTTCTGGCCATGACACCTGCACTCGACACAAGATCCGGCTTCTGTCGCGACTGCCTCGCCGAGCAGACATCCGGCTTGCGCCGATGCCGCAGCTGCGGCAGTCCGCGTCTTCTCAGTCATCCGGAACTGTATCATCTGGCAATTGCCCATATCGACTGTGATGCCTTCTATGCAGCCGTCGAAAAGCGCGACAATCCCGACCTTGCCGACAAGCCGGTCATCATCGGCGGCGGCAAGCGTGGCGTTGTGTCCACCGCCTGTTACATTGCCCGTATCAATGGCGTCCATTCCGCAATGCCGATGTTTAAGGCACTGGAAGCCTGTCCCGATGCAGTGGTCATCAAACCGGACATGGAAAAATATGCGCGGGTCGGTCACGACGTGCGCCAGCTCATGCAAGAACTGACCCCCCTTGTGCAGCCCATCTCCATCGATGAAGCCTTCCTGGATCTTGGCGGGACAGAGAAGCTCCATCACGATCCGCCATCACGCATCCTTGCAAGGCTTTCGCAGCGGGTCGAGGCTGAGCTTGGCATCACCATCTCCATTGGACTTTCCTATTGCAAGTTTCTTGCCAAGATGGGCTCAGATCTCCAGAAGCCACGTGGGTTCTCAGTGGTTGGCCGCGGCGAGGCAGCCGCATTTCTTGCGCCTCGACCCGTCTCGACCATCTGGGGTGTTGGCAAGGCTTTCAATTCTGTTCTGGAGGCCGACGGGATCCGCATTATCGGCCAGTTGCAGACGATGGAGGAAAATGATCTCATGCGCCGTTACGGCTCCATGGGGCAACGGCTCTTTCGCCTTTCCCGCGGCATTGATGATCGCAACGTTCGTCCCAATGATCCTGCAAAGAGTGTTTCTTCGGAGACGACATTCTTCGAGGATATCGCGCGTCACGAGGACCTGGTCGCGATCTTGCGACGTCTGTCGGAAAAGGTTTCAGAGCGACTGAAGAAACATGCCATTGCCGGCCACACGGTCGTGCTCAAGCTGAAGACGTCGGACTTCAAGACACGTACCAGAAACAGGCGACTCGAGGATCCGACGCAATTGGCGGACCGAATTTTCCGCACAGGACTGGCACTGCTGGAACGTGAGACCGACGGGACCCGTTTCAGGCTTATCGGCATCGGTGTCAGCGATCTGTGCGATCCGGTACGGGCAGACCCGCCAGATCTTGTCGACCAGTCGGCCACACGCCGCGCTGCGGCAGAAGCTGCCATGGACAAGCTTCGCGGCAAGTTCGGAAAATCTGCTGTCGAAACCGGATACACATTCTCCAGCAGCCGCCGTCACGATCAATGAAATGTGAGAAAAGATACACGCATTTATGACGTTGTGCTCTTCCGGCGAAAAGCTTCATTAAGCTGCTGACGCTAATATGTCCTCTTATGTATTGCGTAAGAGGTTTTCGATGTTGCGTCGTTTCGTGTTCGGTCTTTCGTTGATGTCAGCGGCTTCATTGTCTCATCCCGTGTTGGCCGGGACAGAGCCCCCCCTACAGGTCATCATATCGAAGACGGAACAATCCATGACGGTCTATGATGGTGATGTGCGCATAGCCACCTCGCGGGTCTCCACCGGCAAGAGTGGCCACACAACGCCAAGCGGCATTTTTTCGATCCTTGAGAAACGCCGCTACCACGAATCGAACATCTATTCGAATGCTCCTATGCCTTTCATGCAGCGCCTGACCTGGTCGGGTATTGCCCTTCACGAGGGTCATGTTCCTGACTATCCGGCCTCACACGGTTGCATACGGATACCGCCAGCTTTCGCCAAAACGCTATTCGGGATGACGCGGGCCGGCATGCATGTTGTGATCACGGATGAACCAGTCGAACCGTACAGGATCGAGCATGTCAATCTGTTTGCGCCAATCAAGCCTTTGACAACAAAGCCGCTTCTATCCGACATCGATCTCAGACCGACCGTCAAGCGTCAGACAGATGCCGTTTATGAAGTTGCCATGAATTCTGGCGACATCGCACCGGACATGACCATTACCGCCTCCATCAACGGAGATGTCGGTGCACCCTTGAGGATCCTCGTTCATCGCCGCGGCGAACGCGAAACCATCCGTGACGTCCAGGGCCTCTTGACCTATCTCGGCTTTGATGCAGGCGACGCCGACGGCATCATCGGTTCGCGGACACGCCAAGCGATTACTGGCTTCAAACGCTGGAAGAAGCTGCCTGCAGACAGCGCCAGGCTAACGGAAGAATTCCTGTCGGCACTTTACCGAGCGTCCGGCGAGGATCGACCTCCGGCTGGACAATTGCTTGTGCGACAGAACTTCAAGCCGGTGTTTGAAACGCCAGTCGGTATTCAGCAGCCACAGATCCCACTTGGTACACACTTTTTCTCAGCCAAGACTGTCGACCGGATACGCGAAACGGCAGAGTGGTACGCCTTGAGCGTTCCCAATGTGATGACGGCCAGCGAGAAACAGCGGCTCGGCATTGCTGCCGAAAGAGATACCTCGTCTGCGGCGCAGGCCCTTGAAAGACTTTCGATCCCCGCCGATGTGCGTGAGCGTATCGGCGCATTGATGGCCAGCGGCACATCCTTGACAATCACCGATCAGGCAATCGGACCGGAAACCGGCAAGGGCACGGACTTCATTACCCTCACCCGCACACAGGCCGACATTGAAAAACCAAAGTCGGCTATCGTCCGCAAGCCGGAAAAGCCGCGCCGAGCAAAACTGTCACCCTACCGCTCTGGTATCGGCCTCTATTGAGGTTAATCGCTACGGATCAGACCAGTTCAACGTCGAGAACGCCTGGCGCCGCGCGAAGTGCTGCAGCAATTTCGGGTGAGATCCGATACTTCTCTGTCAGTTCCACCTCGATTTCACGTCGGCCATCGTCCTTGATGACAATGAAGGAGACAAGCCCATCGCCCTTTGTGTTCAGGTGGCGAGCAACTGTCTTCAATGGACCACTATCGCGCACATAGACGCGAAGGGCCTTCTGCATCTGGACAGAACGTTCTTCGAGGGACGCAGCCGTCTGGATACGAAGGCCAATCCCTTCTGGACGCTCGTCCGCCTGTACGGTGATGACGAGAGATTTCCCAGGCTCGAGAAGATCACGATATTGCGCAAGAGCCTCGGAAAAAAGCACGGCCTCGAACTGGCCGGTCGCATCGGAAAAGGTGACAATCCCCATCTTGTTGCCGGTCCGGGTCTTGCGCTCCTGGCGGCCCGTTACCGTTCCGGCCAATCGACCAGCGGTCGCCCCCTGTTTTACAGCCACCTGGAACTCGGAGAAACTCTGGACGCGCATTTTCGCCAGGACGTCACGATAGGAGTCAAGAGGATGCGCGGACAGGTAGAAACCGAGAACCTGGTATTCGCGCATCAGTTTTTCCGATGGAACCCACGGATTGAACGATGGAAAGAGGAGTGTCTCCGGACCGGCGGCGGATGAAGAGCCAAACATGTCGGACTGCCCGCTGACCTTGTTTTCCTGGGCGCGCTGCGCATAACCGATAATGCGGTCAAGACCGCCGACAAGTTCCGCGCGGTCGCGCCCGAAACAATCAAAGGCACCAGCCGAGATCAGGCTTTCCATGACGCGCCGATTGATCTGCTTGGGATCGATCCGCAGGCAGAATTCCTCGATGTTTGCAAACGGCTTGTCGCCGCGTACTTCGACAATGTGCTCGACCGCCGATTCACCGACACCCTTGATGGCTGCAAGTGCATAATAGATCCGGTTGTTGTCGGTCTCGAAGCGACGAAAGGATGTTTGAACCGATGGGGGAATGACCGAGATGCCAAGGCGTGCGGCATCTTGACGGAAATCATTGAGCTTGTCGGTATTGGCCATGTCGAAGGTCATTGTTGCGGCCAGGAATTCAGCCGGATAATGGGCCTTCATGTAGGCGGTCTGGTAGGATACGATCGCATAGGCGGCGGCGTGAGACTTGTTGAAGCCATAATTTGCAAACTTGGCCAACAGGTCGAAAATCAGGTCAGCCTGAGGCTTGGACACCCCGTTCTTGATCGCACCGTCGACAAAACGGGCTCTCTGCTTGTCCATTTCCTCCTTGATCTTCTTGCCCATAGCGCGCCGCAGAAGGTCGGCTTCACCGAGGGAATAGCCGGACAGGACCTGCGCGATCTGCATCACCTGTTCCTGGTAGACGATGACACCTTGTGTTTCCTTCAGGAGATAGTCGATCTTCGGATGAATCGACTCGATCTCCTCCTCGCCATGCTTGCGGGCATTGTAGACCGGGATATTTTCCATCGGTCCTGGCCGGTAAAGAGCAACAAGCGCGATGATATCCTCGATACAGTCCGGCCGCATCCCGATCAGCGCCTTGCGCATACCGGCACTTTCCACCTGGAAGACGCCGATGGTCTCTCCGCGCGACAGCATGTCGTATGTCAGCTGATCATCCAGCGGGATGGACGCAAGGTCGACATTGATACCGCGCTTGGCGACATAGTCGACGGCTGTCTTCAGGACCGTCAGGGTCTTCAATCCGAGAAAATCGAATTTTACCAGACCAGCCTGCTCAACCCACTTCATGTTGAACTGGGTAACCGGCATGTCGGATCGCGGGTCGCGATACATCGGCACCAGCCTTGACAGCGGACGGTCCCCGATCACTATTCCCGCCGCATGGGTGGAGGCATGGCGGTAGAGACCTTCGATCTTCTGGGCGATGTCCAGAAGGCGCGCCACGACCGGCTCCTTGTCCGCCTCTTCGCGTAGGCGCGGCTCTTCGTCGATTGCCTTTGACAAGGGAGTTGGATTGGCAGGGTTATTTGGAACCAGCTTGCAGATGCGGTCGACCTGGCCATATGGCATTTCCAGCACACGCCCGACGTCGCGAAGCGCCGCGCGTGCCTGCAAGGATCCGAACGTGATGATCTGGGCAACCTGCTCACGACCATATTTGCGCTGGACATAACGGATCACTTCCTCGCGTCGATCCTGACAGAAATCGATATCGAAGTCTGGCATCGAAACACGTTCGGGATTGAGGAAGCGCTCGAAAAGCAGCGAAAAACGCAGCGGATCGACGTCGGTAATCGTCAATGCGTAGGCAACCAGCGAGCCTGCCCCCGATCCACGACCAGGCCCGACGGGGATGTTGTGCTGCTTGGCCCACTTGATGAAATCGGCAACGATCAGGAAGTAGCCGGGAAATTTCATCCGCTCGATCACGCCAAGCTCGAAATCGAGGCGTTCACGGTATTCCTGCTCGCTGTAACCCGGCGTCATGCCAAGCAGCTGAATACGATGTTCCAGGCCTTCAACGGCCTGGCGACGAAGCTCTAGCGCCTCGGCACGTTCTGCTTCGGCCGGATCGTCGGTCGCACCGGTAAAGCGCGGCAGGATCGGCTTTCGGGTGTCAAGGATGAAGGAGCAACGCTGAGCAATCTCAATCGTGTTTTCAAGCGCTTCCGGAAGATCCGAAAACAGGGCCGCCATTTCATCACGGCTCTTGAGATAGTGGTCCGGTGTCAGACGGAAGCGGCTGTCATCGGATACGATCGCATTGTGGGCCACGGCCATCAACGCATCATGTGCATCGTAATCTTCTCGTGAAGGAAAGAAGGCCTCATTGGTCGCGACGAGCGGTACTTCGTGGTCATAGGCCAGCTTGACCATCTTGTGCTCATGCAGACGGTCATGATTACCATGACGTTGCAGTTCAACATAAAGACGATCACCAAAAGCGCTCTTGAGTGCAAGCAGCCTCGACATTGCAAGGGCCGGATTGCCTTCGCGCAGAGCGAGATCCACCGGACCGCCGGCAGCGCCAGTCAACGCGATGAGGCCTTGTGTTCCTGCCTCGTCGAGCCAGGAGCGGCAGATATGGACGGCACCTTGACTATCGCCGTCAAGATACGCCCGGCTGACTAGATCAACAAGCAGATCATAGCCTTCAGCTGTCGAGGCCAGAAGGACGATGGCAGGCAGCCTGGCAAGGTGATGATTGCGCCGCTCCCCCGTCTGATCCTCCATGTCGATCGAAAGCTGGCAGCCAATGATTGGCTGAAGCCCCTCACCAACAGCCTTCTGGGCAAATTCGAGCGCAACGAAGAGATTGTTCGTATCGGTAATGGCGATTGCCGGCTGCTTGTCGGCGCCGGCCTTCGCAAGGATCTTTTTGAGTGGCAGGGCACCTTCCAGAAGGGAGTATGCCGAATGGAGGCGAAGATGTACGAACCGCGGCGAGGTCACCTCTGCGCCAGAGATCGTATTTTCGGTCCGTTCTGTCATCTCGCATCTCACCTTTTGAATCAGGTGATTTTCCGATTTACGCCACCGCGTGTCCAGATCAGACTTTCTTCTTCAACGCCTATTGTGATTGCGCCCGTGAGGTCTCCCCGCCCTGACGGACGGGGTTTGCGGCGGACACGGACCAATCAAAGCGCAATCATGAGCATCGAGAGGCTGGCAATGAAGGTTGCAATGGAAGCAAATGCAGCAATATCCCGAATGAGATCAGTCATGTTCGTCTCCTTTGTTCCTTTATGTTTCTATTTTGTTCTTATTTTGTACCTGTCGTCAAGCAAAAACAGAACGAGAACAAAAAGAGATCGCCATCACTGGCAATCTAGGTAAACAGAGGATTAAGGCGTGTACTGTCTCAGAAGGCGACGATCTTGCCACCGTCGATCGTGACCCGGCGATCCATCCGGCCAGCCAGTTCGTGATTATGCGTGGCAATCACGGCTGCGAGACCCGATTGCTTGACAAGGGCTTCGAGCGCTTCGAACACGTATGAGGCTGTCTTGGGATCAAGGTTTCCGGTTGGTTCATCAGCCAGAAGGATACGCGGTGCATTGGCAACGGCACGTGCGATCGCCACACGCTGCTGCTCGCCACCCGACAATTCCGATGGAAGGTGATCACCGCGATGGCCGATGCGCATATAGTCGAGCAATTGCCGTGCGCGGTCACTTGCCTCGTTTTCCGGAAGACCGGCGATAAGCTGCGGCATCATGATGTTTTCAAGGGCCGTGAACTCGGGCAGCAGATGGTGGAACTGATAGACAAAACCGATCTCGTTGCGCCGTATGGCGGTACGCTCGTCGTCCGCCAGGCCGTTGCAGGCCTGGCCGCCAACGAAAACTTCACCTGCATCGGGGTGCTCGAGAAGTCCTGCCAGATGCAGCAATGTGGACTTGCCCGTCCCTGACGGGGCCACGAGTGCAACGATCTCCCCCGTTTGCAATTCGAAATCGGCACCCTTGAGGATCGACAGGGTTGTTTCGCCCTGACCGTAGTGTCTTTCAACGCCCGAGAGCTTCAGGACAATCTTGGCTACCATGAACGAATGCAGTCCTATTCGTATCTGAGTGCTTGAACCGGGTCGAGCTTGGATGCGCGCCAGGCGGGAAGGATGGTGGCGATAAACGACAGCACCAATGCCATCAGGACGACCGATAGCGTTTCACTGAAACTCATCTCTGCCGGAAGCTGGCTGAGGAAGTAGAGTTCCGGATCGAAGAGAACGGTCCCGGAGAGCCACGAGAAAAACTGCCGGATCGATTCGATATTCAGACAGACGATGACGCCCAGAAGAACACCGGCGAATGTTCCGACTGTACCAATGGCTGCACCCGTCATGAAGAATATTCGCATCACGGCGCCGGAACTGGCACCCATCGTTCGCAGGATGGCGATGTCACTGCCCTTGTCCTTGACCAGCATGATCAGCCCCGAGATGATATTGAGAGCAGCAACGAGAACAATCAGCGTCAGGATCATGAACATGACATTGCGCTCGACCTGCAGGGCGGAAAAGAAGGTCTGGTTGCGCTGACGCCAGTCGGTGATATGAATCTGACGGCCTGCAGCGGCCTCGATCAGTGGCCGCAATCCGTCAACGCCCTCAGGATCGTCCACGAATAGCTCGATCGACTGCACGAGTCCTTCGGCATTAAAGTAGAGCTGCGCTTCTTCGAGCGGCATGAAGATCATGGTGGCATCGTATTCCGACATGCCGATCTCGAAGATACCCGACACGGGATAGGATTTGACACGCGGATTGACCCCCATGGGCGTCACGTCACCTTCAGGTGAAATCAGCGTAATATCGTCACCGGCCGAGATCCCGAGCGACGCAGCAAGGCGCGATCCAACCAGAACCCCTTCGCCAGAAGCGAAGCCTACGGCGTCACCTTGCCGGATGTTGCTGGCAACTTCCTTCAGCTTGTCCAGATCCTGCGGTCGAACACCGCGCACCAGTGCACCGGAGCCGGCTCCGCCACGACCGGACGCCAATGTTTGGCCCTCGACAAGGGGCAGAACCATGCGCACGCCCGGCACGTCCTGGAACTTCATGGTCAGGTCGTCATAATCCGTCAGCGGTCCGTCGATCGGCTGGACGATCATGTGACCGTTGATGCCGAGAATGCGCGAGATCAGTTCCGTGCGAAATCCGTTCATCACGGCCATGACGATAATCAGCGTCGCAACACCCAGCATGATCCCGATGAACGAGAAGCCGGCAATCACGGAGATGAAAGTTTCCTTGCGGCGCGAACGCAGATAGCGCCAGGCAACCATCCGCTCGAAAGCCGAGAAGGGACCAGCAGACGACCCGCGCTTCGTCTTTGTTGTCTTTTCTTGCGCTGTCACGCCAGACGTCCCCATCCTCGGCCTTCCCCTTGCCATCACACTGGCATCACGCTTGTGAGCTACCTAACCTGTTCATTGCGGCATCCAGTGTCATCACTTCGCGGGCACCTGAGCGGCGCTCCTTGATCTCGACTTCCCCGTTTGCCGCCGAACGCGGCCCAACGATCACCTGCATGGGAATGCCGATCAGGTCGGCAGTTGCGAACTTTGTTCCGGCGCGTTCGTCGGTGTCGTCATAGAGAACATCCCTTCCCGCCTTTGTGAGCCCTGCATAAAGCGTGCCGCACAGACTGTCACAAGCATCATCGCCCGGCTTCATGTTGACGATCACAACATCGAACGGCGCAACCGATGCCGGCCAGATGATTCCATTATCGTCATGCGAGGCTTCGATGATGGCGGGAACAAGGCGGGTCGGTCCGATCCCGTAGGAACCCATGTGGACAAAATGCTCCTTGCCGTCTGGCCCTTGGACCTTGGCACCCATCGGCTCGGAATATTTCGTACCGAAATAGAAGATGTGACCGACTTCAATTCCACGAGCCGACAGCCGGTCGCCTTCGGCTATCGCGTTGAAGGCAGCTTCGTCATGCATTTCAGACGTTGCCGCATAGATCGACGTCCATTTGTCAAAGGTCGCCTGCAGACCGGCGACGTCATCGAAATTGGTGTCCTCGCCCGGAATATCGAAATTCACGAAATCCCTGTGGCTGAACACTTCGGACTCGCCGGTTTCGGCCAGAATAATGAATTCATGAGAGTGCTTCCCGCCGATTGGACCCGTGTCTGCACGCATTGGAATGGCACGCAGCCCCAGACGGGAGAAGGTACGCAGATATGCCACGAACATCTTGTTGTACGAGTGGATTGCATCCTCGCGTGTAAGGTCGAAGGAATAGGCATCCTTCATCAGGAATTCGCGCGAGCGCATCGTACCGAAGCGAGGACGCATCTCGTCACGGAACTTCAACTGGATATGGTAGAGGTTCAGCGGCAAATTCTTGTAGGACTTCACATAACTGCGGAAGATGTCGGTGATCATCTCCTCGTTGGTCGGACCATAAAGAAGCGGTCGATCCTGGCGATCCTTGATCCGCAGCATTTCCTTGCCGTAGTCATCGTAGCGTCCGCTCTCCTGCCACAATTCGGCCGATTGCAAAGTTGGCATCAAGAGTTCGATTGCCCCGGAGCGGTTCTGCTCCTCACGAACGATGGTGTTCACCTTGTCGAGGACACGCTTGCCAAGCGGCAGCCAGGAATAAATTCCCTGACCTTGCTGACGGATCATCCCGGCGCGCAACATCAATCGGTGGGAGACAATTTCCGCTTCCTTGGGGTTCTCCTTCAGGATCGGCATGAAATAGCGGGATAGGCGCATGGATTGTTCCAGAGTTTCTATTTCCCCGATCCGGGAATCGGGCGTTTGAAAGCAGATTTTCGAGCGTTCATAGCTGTTTCGCCGGGACAAGGGAACCCGTTGCAGCAAAGCCAGCCCTGGCTATCTGCCACAAGGTGGACAGGAGTGGCCTGACTGCCGCGCTTGAGAGAAAGCGCAGCAATTGTGACAACTGTACGACAGTTTTCTAGACTTTAGAATAATGTCTGACTGTAGCAAAAATGCAAAAAAGCAGGTGACAATGGCCATAGTTTACGTTAGCTTCGCCCCATAAAAGAGGCAGGGAAATGAAACCCTGCGGATTTCGCGGTCAAGTCTTGGGAGGATCAGATCTTTGGCGCGCCTTGTCGCAGCCCCGGAAACGGTTAAGGATCACGCGAAACTATAAACAAGGCCTTTCGGCCTTGTTTTTTTTTACTTTTTTTCCATCCGTCTTGACAGATTTCCTAGTGGAACCGCGGAACAATTCGGGGCAGGCTCGACAGGTTGATCCCGAAATAGGCTGAGATAAGCATCCAGCTTCCATAGATCACAGCGGAAACCAACGTCGTCAGCAACAAGATGCGCC
Source organism: Pseudomonadota bacterium (assembly GCA_023390055.1). Taxonomy (GTDB): domain Bacteria; phylum Pseudomonadota; class Alphaproteobacteria; order Rhizobiales; family Rhizobiaceae; genus Neorhizobium. The sequence goes on from JAEWDP010000008.1 coordinate 53,003, forward strand.
CACCACGAAAATGTGCCGGAGCACTTTCCACTGTTCCGAGCGTGACATCGTCTTCATCCGCCTGCGAACGCACGCCGAACGGCAAGACAGCGAACAGTGTCAGCCACCAGATGATGAAGTAGACGGCAAAGGCTGAGAGAAAGGACATCTGGGCTTCCTGCGGGTTCTGCAGCGCTTATAGCGACATGTCGCACTGATCTCAAACAAAGAAGCCGGGATGTCTTGTCACACCTGCTCGATCTCGACCAGGGTCCCGTTCAGATCCTTGGGGTGAAGAAAGAGTACCGGCTTTCCATGTGCACCCGTCTTCGGATTTCCGTCACCCAGGATCCTCAGTCCGCTTGCCTTCAACCGATCCCGGGCAGCAAAAATGTCATCCACTTCATAGCAGATGTGATGCATGCCGCCAGCCGGGTTGGTTTTCAAGAAAGCCGCAATCGGAGAATCGTCGCCAAGTGGCTCCAGGAGCTCCACCTTGGTATTGCCAACGTCAACGAAGACAACGCTGACGCCATGCTCCGGCAGCGCCTGCGCCTGCGACACCCGCGCACCCAGAACATCACGATATGTCGCGGTTGCCTGGGTCAGATCAGGCACGGCAATGGCTATGTGATTGACGCGTCCAAGCATATATCTCCCCATCCATTTCGGGCTTCTACCGAACTATTCAGGCTTATATCGGAGGTTCGCCCGGCGCATTCAACAAGCGATTGCCTCCCAACCGGATCAAAGCAGGCTGAAACGCTCACCGGATCTTGTGCACAAAGACCGTCACCACCGGCTTCTTGCCCCAGGCCTCATTGGCTGCTGAGCGGACAGCGCGACGGATAGCCTCACGCATGACTTCGAGATCCTTGCGGCGCCCGCGCGGAATACTCTCCACAGCACCAAGGACGGCATCGTAGAGCGTGTCTTCCATGCTTTCGCCCTCATCATCGTAATCCGGCAACCCAAAGGCCACAAGGTCGGGGTCATCGAGGAAGTCATAACGGCTATCCAGAAGGACATTGACCGATACATGGCCGACATAGGAAAGCTTGCGGCGATTGCTGATGCCCATCTCGTCCTGATCGCCAATCAGCTTACCGTCCTTGAAGATACGGCCATGGGCCACTTGGTCGATGATTTCCACCGATCCGGGTGCCAGACGTACAAGATCACCATTGCGAACCCGCGGGACCGTCGCGATACCTGCCTGTTGTCCGAGCTCTGCCTGCGCTGTCAGATGCGCCGCTTCACCATGCACGGGCACAAGCACCTGCGGGCGGATCCATTCATACATTCTCTGGAGCTCATTGCGACGTGGGTGACCCGATACGTGCACGAGCGCTTCATTGTCCGTGATGATGTGTAGACCCTGATCGATCAATCCGTTCTTGATTTCCAGGATTGCCTTCTCATTCCCCGGGATCGTTCGTGACGAAAAGACAACCGTATCGCCGGCCACGAGCGCAACGTGACGCATCTCGTCGCGCGCAATCTTTGCAAGTGCAGCTCGCGGCTCACCCTGGCTTCCAGTCAAGATGATGACCATCCTGTCGCGGGGAATGTAGCCAAACTCGTCTTCAGCCAGAAAAGGCTGTATACCCTCCATCAGTCCGATATCGCGGGCAACATTGACGACACGCTTCATCGAACTCCCGAGCAAAAGCACTTCCCGACCTGCCGCTTGTGCCGCCTGCGCAATGGAGCGGATGCGCCCGACATTGGAAGAGAATGTCGTGATCGCCACCCTTCCCTCGGCATTCTCGATAATCTTCTGCAATCCCTCGGAAACCTCCTCTTCGGAGGGCGATACGCCATCACGCATCGCGTTGGTGGAATCACACATGAGGGCCAGCACCCCCTGATCACCAACCTGGCGAAAACGCTTCTCATCCGTCAATGGGCCCAGTGAAGGAGCGTCATCGATCTTCCAGTCTCCCGTATGAACGACGTTGCCCAGGGGTGTACGGATGACAAGAGACATCGGTTCCGGAATGGAGTGATTGACGCCAACAGCTTCAACTTCGAAAGGTCCGACGTTGATGCGGTCTCCGGCCTTGAATATCGTCACCGGAATATCTGCCCTGTCCCCTTCGTAATTACGTTTCGCTTCAAGCATTCCTGCAGTGAATGGCGAGGCATAGACAGGGACATTGAGACCCGGCCACAGGTCATTGAGGGCACCGTAATGATCTTCATGGGCATGGGTGATGATGATGCCCTTGAGATTATTGCGTTCATTGGCAAGGAAGCGGATGTCAGGCAGAATCAGATCGACACCCGGAAGCTCGGGGCCTGCAAATGTTACACCGCAGTCCACCATGATCCACTGACGCTTGGCGGGCGGGCCATATCCGTAGAGTGCCAGGTTCATGCCGATCTCGCCGACACCGCCGAGCGGCAAAAACACCAGTTCTTCCTGTTTGGCCATAACGTCCTTATTCCGTTCGTGCGAAGAATACATCACCGGCTGCGATCGACAACACCTTCCCGGTGCCGTCAATCAGCTGGAGCAGTCCCTGATCATCAATACCGTCAAATCGACCGGTCAGGGAACGGTCCGGCAGGTTTACAGTGATATCTTCACCGACGCCGCAGGCAACTTCACGCCAGCGCCGGCTGACTTCACAGACGCCACGACCTTCATCCCAAACCTCCATGATCTCTGCCATCTCCTTGAAAAGATGAGCAAACAATTCCTCTGGTGCAACGAAAGCACCATGATCTTCGAGACATGTGACTGCATAGGCGGCGGTATCGGGTTTGTGACGGATATTGACGCCAATCCCGATGACCAGCGCGTGACGCCCGTCGGCAAGCGTCTCGCCTTCCATGAGAATGCCACAGCTCTTTTTGCGTCCGATCAAGATATCGTTCGGCCACTTCACTTCCAGGGGGGCTGATCCAAACGGCAGAACGGCCCGGATTGCCGCGTGGACTGCCAGTGCCACAGCAAGTGGCAAGGATGCCAAACGCTCCCTTGGCGCAGGATCAATCAACAACAGTGAAGCGTAAAGGTTTCCCGGCTCTGATGTCCAAACCCGACCGCGCCGACCCCGACCACTTGTCTGTTTTCTGGCGGTCAACCAGAGATAGCCAGGGTCTCCCGCGCGCGCGCGCAAGAGACCCTCGGCATTGGTGGATCCGACGTCCTGCAACGGTTCATGACGGAATGCCTGAAGCGAAAAGCGTCCCGCAGCCCTGACCATCCCTAAAAGAAGGACTTGGCGGCAGCGCTCGCAGCACTTCCCACCGGTCCGCCGAACAGCACATAGGCAGTCACGAACAGACCTGACAGGCCGAAGACAAACCTCAACTCCCCGGAGGTGCGGGCAAATTCACCAGTTGCCTCGTCAAACCACATCAGCTTGACGATGCGCAGATAATAGTAGGCGCCGACGACGGATGCCAGGACACCGATGATCGCAAGCGCATAGAGCTTTGCTTCAATAGCCGCAACAAAGACGAAATACTTGGCAAAGAAACCAGCCAGCGGTGGAATGCCCGCCATGGAAAACATCAGTGCGGTGAACGCAATCGCCATGAACGGCTTGGTTGAGGCGAGACCGGCCAGATCGTCGATGCTTTCAACATTCTCCCCTTCCTTGCGGCGCATCGCCATGATGCAGGCAAAAGTACCAAGCGTCATGATCATATAGACCAGCATGTAAAGAATGACGCCCGAAACGCCCGTTTCTGTGCCGGCAGCAAGGCCGACAAGCGCAAACCCCATATGGCCAATGGATGAATAGGCCATCAGTCGCTTGATATTGCGCTGTCCGATCGCGGCAAACGATCCGAGGATCATCGATGCGATCGACACGAAGACGATGATCTGCTGCCAGTCTGTGATGATCGGCATGAACGGCTCGGAGACAACACGAATGAGGATGGCCATTGCGGCAACCTTGGGACCGGCGGCGAAAAATGCCGTGATCGGCGTCGGTGCACCTTCATAAACGTCGGGAGTCCACATGTGGAAAGGCACCGCCGAAATCTTGAAGCACACACCGGCAAGGACAAATACGAGGCCAAAAACAAGGCCCAGAGACCGGGGCTCGGAAGACAGTACAGCGGCAATCTCATCGAAACCGGTATTGCCGGTAAAGCCATAAACCAGCGAGCAGCCATAAAGCAGCATGCCTGACGACAACGATCCCAGAACAAAATACTTGAGGCCGGATTCCGTTGAACGCAGGCTGTCTCGATTGATGGCTGCACATATGTAGAGTGAAAACGACATCAACTCGAGGCCAAGATAAAGCGACAGCAGATCGTTGGCAGAGATCAGCAGCATCATGCCAAGCGTTGCCAGCACCATCAGCACCGGGACTTCGAAGCGATCGAGCTGGTCCGACTGCCCATACCCTACAGTCATGATCATCGCTGCGACCGAACCAATCAGCGCCACGACCTTCATGAAGCGTGCAAACGGATCGAGCAGGAATGCTCCGCCGAAGGCTTCGCCTTCACCGGGAACCAGCACCAGCCACAAGCCGGCCGCAATGATCAGTGCGACAGCAAGTCCCGTCACCGTTGGCGCGGATTTGTCGCCGGAGAAGACTCCGATCATCAGTAGAGCCATCGCGCCCACGGCCAGAATAATCTCTGGCATGGACAAATGCAGACTAGCGAGGAGGAGTTCAGAGCTCATGTCCAGTTATGTCCCGTCTCAGTGCACAGTCAGTGCAAGGTCTTGCGCAGCCTGCAGGGCGGCGGTGTAATTGTTGACAAGCAGATCTACCGAAGCGGTTGTCGCGTCGAAAATCGGAGCCGGATAGACGCCATAGAAGATGGTCGCTGCAATCAGCGGGTAGAGGATCAGCTTCTCGCGGCCAGAAAGATCAAGCAATCCCTTCAGGCTTTCCTTCTCAAGTGCGCCGAAAATGATGCGGCGATAGAGCCACAGAGCATATGAAGCCGAAAGAATAACGCCGGTGGCGGCAAAAAGGGCCACCCAGGTGTTGACCTGGAAGACACCGATCACGGTCAGAAACTCGCCGATAAAACCGGAAGTTCCCGGCAGGCCGACATTTGCCATCGTAAAGATCATGAATGCCACGGCATATTTCGGCATGTTGTTGACCAGTCCGCCATAGGCGGCGATCTCGCGGGTATGCAGCCGGTCATAGATCACGCCGACACAAAGGAAGAGTGCGGCCGAGACGATACCATGGGACAGCATCTGGAAAATTGCACCCTGCACGCCCTGAATATTGGCGGCAAAGATGCCCATGGTGACATACCCCATATGCGCGACCGATGAATAGGCAATGAGCTTCTTCATGTCGTCCTGCATCATGGCCACCAGCGAGGTGTAGATGATTGCCAGAACCGACAAAGTGAACACGAACGGCGCAAAATAATCAGAGGCAAGCGGGAACATCGCAAGCGAGATGCGGATGAAACCGTAGCCACCGAGTTTCAACATAACACCTGCCAGAATGACCGACCCGGCCGTCGGTGCCTGAACGTGCGCGTCGGGAAGCCAGGTGTGGACCGGCCACATAGGCATCTTGACGGAGAAAGCCGCAAAGCATGCCAGCCACAGCCACGTCTGCAGCCCGCCGGGAAAGTTGTACTTCAACAATTCGGTAATGTCGGTGGTTCCGGCCTGCCAGTACATGGCCATGATGGCAAGCATCATAAGCACCGAACCGGTCAGGGTGTAGAGGAAGAACTTGTAGCTTGCGTAAACGCGATCCTTACCTCCCCAAACTCCAATGATGACGAACATCGGGATCAGCGTTGCTTCGAAGAAGACGTAGAACAACACGATATCAAGGGCGACGAAAACACCGACCATGACGACTTCCAGAAGAAGGAAGGCAATCATGTATTCCTTGAGGCGCTTCGTGACAGACTGCCAGCTTGCAAGAATGCAGAAGGGCATCAGGAAAGTCGTCAGGATGACGAAGAGCATCGATATGCCGTCAACACCCAGATGATAGGAAATCCCGGTGCCGAGCCAGCCATGCTTCTCGACCATTTGGAAACCGGGATTGGAATTGTCGAAGCCGATCCAGATGAACAGCGACACGACAAAGGTGAACACCGTTGTGAGCAGCGCGACATTCAAGATATTGCGCCGTCCATAGGCGCTGTCTTCGCGGGTCAGCAACAGCAAAAGCACGCCGACAAGCGGCAGGAAGGTGACCGTCGAGAGAATTGGCCAGTCGGTCATTACATTGAGCTCCCGAGCATCATCCAGGTGACGAGGGCGGCGATGCCGATCAGCATCGCAAACGCATAGTGATAAAGATAGCCGGACTGCAGCCGCACGACACTGCGCGTCACGTCGACGACGCGGGCAGCAACACCGTTCGGTCCATAGGCGTCGATGACACCAATGTCACCCTTCTTCCACAGGAAGCGCCCAAGAGCCTTGGCCGAGCGCACGAACAGGAAGTCGTAGATCTCGTCGAAATACCACTTGTTGAGCAGGAATTCATAGAGAATGCGCTGCGACTGTGCGAGCCGCTTCGGTGTCGATGGCGACTTGATGTACATGTACCAGGCAAGCACGAAGCCGATTGCCATCGCGAGGAACGGGCTCCATTTGACCCAGGTGGGTACGTGGTGGAATTCCTCGAGGATCTGGTTGTCAGCCGACGTAAAGAGGGCTCCCTTCCAGAAGTCGGCATAGTGATGACCGAAGAAATAGCCTTCGAACAAAACGCCTGCGAAGATCGCGCCGATCCCGAGAATATAAAGTGGTACGAGCATGACCTGTGGCGATTCATGTACATGATGCATGACATCG
>JAEWDP010000033.1 GCA_023390055.1 Pseudomonadota bacterium
TTGGTCAGATATTGGCGGCCCTGAGCGATCATCAAGCCCCACGTGATTTCCGGTGGCTGTATTCCAATGCCCAGAAAGGAAAGTGCACTTTCAGCCAGCATGACATATGCAAAGTCCAGGGTCGCAAGTGTGGTCAGGGTCGGTATCACGACAGGCAGGATATGTCGAAATAGTATTCGTCTGGATGAGGCGCCCATGACCCTGGCTGCCTGAACGAACATTCTCTCACGAATCTCAAGAACTTCAGCGCGGGTTGTTCGAAGATATACCGGAATGCGCGTGATGGAGAGAACCAGGATCAGGTTGAGGATGGATGACCCGAGCACATAAAGGACAATGACGGCGATCAGCAGGGAGGGAAACGACATAATCACGTCTGCGAGCCGCATGATCACCTGATTGACCCTTGGTGACGAGAAACCGGCCAGGAGACCAAGTGTGGTGCCGATAATTGCAGATGCGATCACCGCACCGGCGGCAACCATCATGGTATTCTGGGTTGCAACGATGATACGCGCGAACAGTGGTCTGCCCAAAGCATCGGCGCCCATCCACCATACCCACCCACGTTCCCAATCAAACGGTGGAAGATTACGGCCTCTGAGGTTTTGTTTTGTTGCAAGTTCGCCAAGCCAGGTCGGACCGATAAACGCAAGAATAATGACGATGGCGAGGAAAAGCGCTGCAAAAAGCGCAAATTTGTCCGCCTTCAGCATTCGTCCCATTCGAATGAAGAAAGACGGCTCGCTGGGGATTTCGATCTCTGATGGTGGCAGGGTCATCGACGGTCCCCTCAATGGCGGATGCGCGGATCAAGCAATGCATATGCAATGTCGATCAGCAGGTTCATGACGAAAATTGCCAGAGCCGTGACAAGAATGGCGGCGAGGACGACGTTAAAGTCGCGCTGCAGGATGGAATCAATCATGAGTTTTCCGACACCCGGAAAGCCAAAAATGGTTTCGATGATCACGGCACCATTCAAGAGGCTCGCAGCCTGGTCGCCAATGACGGTGATGACCGGCAACATCGCATTGCGCAGCGCATGAATGAAAATGATTGGCAACGAACGTACGCCTTTGGCACGTGCCGTCTTCACATAGGCTGACGATAACGCAGTGATCATCGAGCCTCGCACCACTTGTACAATGATCCCGAAGGGCCGCACGAAGAGCACGCTGATCGGCAAGATCCAGTGAAGAAGGCTGCCCGTCCCGGAGGTCGGTACCCAGCCGAGTTGGACTGAAAAGATGACAATAGCAACGATAGCCAGCCAGAAATCCGGGACGGAGGCGCCGACAAGCGAGACCATGGAGGACAGACGATCGAAAAAGCCCCCGGAGCGAAAAGCGGCAAGGGAGCCGACAATGATCGCAGCGACCGTGACAAGCGTCATCGTGATGACTGCGAGCCACAAGGTCCACACGAATGCTTCGATCACCACATCGAGCGCGGGTCGTGCCTTTCGGAGAGATTCCCCGAGGTCACCGGTGACCACATCTGCGACATAGTGAAAAAACTGCACCATCAGAGGTTCGTTGAGACCATGAATTTCTCTGAACTGCGCCTTCATTTCCGCCGATGCTTCAACGGGCAAGAAAAGGGCGGCTGGGTCTCCTGTCAGGCGGGAGAGAAAAAAGACGATGACGAGCAGTCCGATGAGGGAGATCAGGCTAGCTAGTGCGCGTTTACGGATGAAGCGGAACATCTGGCCCTCAATGCCGATAGACGGCAGGGTTACCTGCCGTCTGCTTAGGGAATGCCGGTTCAGATTGAGCCGGCATTGCTGGATTACTTGATGCCGATCTCAGAAAGCTGCAGCGTCGAATTCGTTGCCATGGTCGGCGTATAATCGAGGCGCTCCGACACCCTTGAGAAGCCGACCATATGGAACAGAAGGACATCTGCAACCACTTCGTCGTGAAGATAGGCGATAAGTTCTGACCAGAGCTTTGCGCGTTCGGCGTCAACCGCGGCAGAAGCCCGCGCGATCAGATCATCAACCTTCGGATCCGAAAATCCTGACTGTGTGCCTTCCGAAGCATATTTGAAGAACATCGAGAACGATGGATCTCCCTTGGAGTTGTCGTGCATGGCAGCCACGATCTGCGGACCCCGGCCTTCCTTGAAGGGTTTGGAGTAGTATTGCTCGTGCTCGGCCACCTCAACGAACTTCAGTTCGATGTTGAAACCAGCTTCCTGCAGTTGTGCCTGGATCGCCTCCATGATTTCGGTGACGTTCGGGAAGTTTGCAGTACGCGCGATGATCGTGATGGGCGTATCGACCTTGATACCGTCTGCCTTGGCTTCTTCCAGAAGCTTCCTTGCCCCGTCTGGATCATATGGGAAAATCTTGACATCAGGATTCCAGCCAAGCGTTGGTGGAGGGACGATGGCGGTTGCCAGTTCGGCCTTCGCCGGTACGAGTGTTCCAAGGAATGCCTCACGATCAATGGCAAGGTTGAGAGCACGGCGCACTCGAACATCATTCAATGGTTCGATGTTGTGGTCGATACGCAGATAGACGGTCTCGCTGTCGAGATATGAGAAATCTGTCGCAGGATTAGTTGCGTCGAGCTGCGAGATCGAAGGTGAAAGATCAGCTTCCCCTGTCTGTACCATCGCGGCCCGCACGGACGGATCGGCACGGAAGACATAGGTTGCCTCAGTGACGTCCGGCTTTTCTCCCCAGTAGCCGTCGCGCGCCGTCAGGACAATCCGCTGCCCAGGCGTCCATTCCGTCAGTTCGTAAGGTCCTGTACCAATGGGTTCACGCACGAATTCGACGGGGGTGTCTTCCGGGACGATGGTTACAAGAGAAAGCAGCAGGGGCAGGATCGGCTGGACTGGATCTACCTTGAAATCGACCGTGTTCTCATCAACGATCTCTGCCGAGATCGTCATGCCACCAAAGTAACGCTGGGATTCGCACGCATTCTTGTCGCTCATGATCCGATCGAAGCTGTGCTTGACATCCTTGGCGTCGAAGCTTGAACCGTCCGAAAAGGTCACCCCTTGACGGAGATGGAACCGCCATGTCCCGTCGTCGTTCTGCTCCCACTTTTCGGCGAGGCGCGGCATCAGTCCCTTGTCGCCACGTACGTCAAGTACGGTC
>JAEWDP010000049.1 GCA_023390055.1 Pseudomonadota bacterium
CATCGACTGCATGATGTCATTGAGCATGTGACAGAAGCTGACTGCGAAAATGATCGGAAACACGGTCATCTCGACCGGTATCGCGGTCTTTGTCGTTACATCAGCCATGATATCCTCCACACATCCCGGACTTGAAGACAATTGTCCCGCGTGCCTCCGGTCATACTGCCGGCAGCGTCATATTGTCCATGCCAGCATTGCCGCAAGTGGTACGCCTGATATAATTCCCATTAGGATGGACGAAGATCCCAAAAACTGACGGCGAGAGGCCAATGCGGACATCGAACTGACAATTCCTGTCAATTTGGCCATTTATGGGGTTCCGTTGGCAGTGACATTTGCCTATAAGCCGCGTCTAGCCTCAAAAGACCATGCTCGTTACCCGGCCGGTGATCTTCCACCCTGGCCGGTTTTTCGCGCAGGCGAGATTAGCGGAAAGAAGCCATGCCCAAGCGCCAAGACATCAAATCGATCCTCATCATCGGCGCGGGTCCGATTGTCATCGGGCAGGCATGCGAGTTCGATTATTCAGGAACCCAGGCCTGTAAGGCACTGCGGGAAGAAGGCTACCGGGTCATTCTGGTCAACTCCAACCCGGCCACGATCATGACCGATCCAGGCCTCGCCGACGCGACCTATGTCGAGCCGATCACGCCTGAAGTTGTCGCCAAGATCATCGCCAAGGAACGCCCCGACGCACTCCTTCCGACCATGGGCGGACAGACAGCGCTCAACACGGCATTGTCGCTGAAGCGGATGGGCGTTCTCGATCGCTATAATGTCGAAATGATCGGGGCAAAGCCCGCAGCCATCGACAAGGCCGAGGACCGTGCACTGTTTCGTGAGGCGATGGCGAAGATCGGGCTTGAAACACCGCGCTCTATGCTCGCCAATGCGACGGACATCAAGGAAGAGGACCGCGGCGTCCACGAGGCCGAGCGTGCCAAGCTGCGCGAGAGCCTAACGGGTTCGGAGCTCGACAAGGCACTCGACGAACTTGAAAACAGGTGGAACCTCGGTGAAAGCGACCGCAAGCAGCGGTATATGGCGCATGCGATGGCGATCGCCGCCCAGGCGCTTGATCATGTCGGGCTTCCTGCCATCATCCGTCCGTCGTTCACGCTTGGTGGAACAGGTGGCGGCATTGCCTACAACCGCTCGGAATTCTTCGAGATTGTCTCAGGAGGCCTCGACGCCTCCCCCACCACCGAAGTGCTGGTCGAAGAATCTGTTCTCGGCTGGAAGGAATACGAGATGGAGGTGATCCGCGACAATGCGGACAACTGCATCATCATCTGCTCGATTGAAAATATCGATCCGATGGGCGTCCACACCGGCGATTCGATTACGGTCGCGCCCGCCTTGACGCTGACTGACAAAGAATACCAGATCATGCGCAATGCCTCGATCGCGGTTTTGCGCGAAATCGGCGTCGAAACCGGCGGATCTAACGTGCAGTTCGCCGTAAATCCGAAGGATGGCCGCTTAGTCGTCATCGAGATGAACCCGCGTGTTTCCCGCTCATCCGCGCTCGCCTCGAAGGCAACCGGCTTCCCGATTGCCAAGATCGCAGCGAAGCTCGCTGTGGGCTACACCCTTGACGAACTTGAAAACGACATCACCGGCGGCGCAACCCCGGCCTCCTTCGAGCCATCCATTGACTATGTCGTGACGAAGATCCCGCGTTTTGCCTTCGAAAAATTCCCGGGTGCCGGATCAACGCTCACCACGGCCATGAAGTCGGTCGGCGAGGTCATGGCGATCGGGCGTACATTCGCTGAATCATTGCAGAAAGCACTGCGTGGCCTTGAAACCGGCCTGACAGGTCTCGACGAGATTGAAATTCCTGGTATCGAGGACGGCGAGAACACCAACAATGCCATCCGTGCCGCCATCGGAACGCCGACGCCGGATCGTCTGCGCATGGTCGTCCAGGCACTGCGCATGGGCATGTCGGAAGCCGATGTCCACGAAGCGTGCAGGATCGACCCTTGGTTCATTGCCCAATTCAAGGCAATCGTTGACCTCGAGGAACGCATCCGCGAACACGGACTTCCAACCGATGCGGAAAATCTTCGCATGCTGAAGGCCACCGGCTTCTCTGATGCCAGACTGGCAAGTCTTTCCGGCAAGCGACCAAAGGAAGTAGCCGAACTGCGCAATAGTCTGAATGTCCGGCCAGTCTTCAAGCGCATCGATACATGTGCTGCCGAATTTGCCTCGCCAACCGCCTATATGTACTCGACCTACGAGACCCCCTTTGTCGGTGAATTGCGCTCCGAGGCACAGATCTCCGCGCGCAAGAAGGTCGTTATCCTCGGTGGCGGCCCGAACCGTATCGGCCAGGGCATCGAGTTCGACTATTGCTGCTGCCACGCCGCCTTCGCATTGAAGGATGCAGGCTATGAAGCAATCATGATCAACTGCAACCCCGAAACAGTGTCAACCGACTATGACACCTCGGACCGCCTCTACTTCGAGCCACTCACAGCTGAAGACGTCATCGAGATCCTGCGAGCCGAACAGGAGAAGGGTGAAGTTGTGGGCGTCATCGTCCAGTTTGGCGGGCAAACACCACTGAAGCTTGCCGAAGCACTCGAGAAGAACGGGATCCCGATCCTCGGAACGGCACCCGACATGATCGACCTTGCCGAAGATCGTGACCGTTTCCAGAAGCTCTTGATGAAGCTCGACCTCATGCAGCCGCGCAACGGTATTGCCTATTCGGTCGAACAGGCGCGCCTCGTGGCCGCTGAAATCGGTTTCCCGCTGGTGGTACGCCCCTCCTATGTACTTGGCGGACGCGCAATGCAGATCATCCATTCGGAAGCGATGCTGCAGACCTACCTGCTCGACACGGTCCCCGAACTGGTTCCCGAAGATATCAAGCAGCGCTATCCGAACGACAAGACCGGCCAGATCAACACGCTCCTCGGTAAGAACCCGCTTCTGTTTGACAGTTATCTGACCAATGCGGTGGAGATCGATGTCGACGCGCTTTGCGACGGCGAGAATGTTTTTGTATCCGGCATCATGGAGCACATTGAAGAGGCAGGCATCCATTCGGGAGATTCGGCTTGCTCGCTGCCGCCACGGTCCCTGTCAAAGGAGATGATCGACGAACTGGAGCGCCAGACCGCAGCACTGGCCAAGGCGCTTCATGTCGGTGGGCTGATGAACGTCCAGTACGCCATCAAGGATGACACGATCTACGTGCTTGAAGTCAATCCGCGCGCCTCTCGGACCGTTCCCTTCGTTGCCAAGACCGTCGGGACACCGATCGCAAAGATCGCCGCCCGCATCATGACCGGTGAAAAGCTGGATGCGGCTATAGCCGCCTATGGCGAAAAGCCTGATCCGCGCAATCTGAAGCACATAGCGGTCAAGGAGGCGGTCTTCCCGTTCGCACGCTTCCCTGGCGTCGACATCCTGCTTGGGCCGGAGATGCGTTCGACTGGCGAGGTAATTGGCCTCGACACCGATTTTGCACTCGCCTTCGCAAAGTCACAGCTTGGTGCCGGTGTCGAGTTACCACGTGACGGCACGGTTTTCGTGTCTGTTCGTGACGAGGACAAGGTTCGTGTCCTGCCGGCCATCAAGATCCTGACCGAAATCGGTTTCAAGGTCCTGGCAACTGGCGGCACGCAGCGTTTCCTGGCCGAACAGGGCATTGAGGCAACAAAGATCAACAAGGTTCAAGAAGGTCGCCCCCACATCGAGGACGCGATCCGAAACCGCCAGGTCCAGCTTGTCATCAACACGACCGACAGCAACAAGGCGATCTCGGATTCCAAGTCGCTTCGCCGGGCGACGCTGATGCAGAGAGTTCCCTATTACACCACCATGGCTGGTGCCGAGGCTGCTGCCATGGCAATCCGCGCGCTGAAGGCCGGAAACCTCGAGGTCCGGCCGTTGCAGAGCTATTTCTGAACATCTCATGGACGAAATTGCAGCCGGTTGACGAAAGTCGACCGGCTTTTCGTTACCATGGAGACCGGTCTTCCAAAGGCGAGATCATGCAATCCAGGAACGCAAAACGCATGGCCGGTAACCGGTTGCAAAAAGCGGTCTCTCGGCATGTTCACGACCATGAGGGGGCCATATCGCGATCGCGGCGCCATCCGCTTCATTGAATTTTCTCCGGGAAGAATGCGCCTCCAGGAAATTCGGATCAACCATTTGCAGGATCGCAATCCATCATCACGCTCAGTCCCAATCAGGTGTATACCGGTTGGACTGAACCACACTGAGGTCGACTGACGACAAGGTCAAAGACCATCAATCCTGCATATTGTTTGAGCGCTATCCCAATTAGTAAATTCTTGTATATAGCGGAAAGCCCCGGTGCCCGGTTCACGAAACATCAAAACTCCTCATTTGTGGGGAGCCATTGTCGCTTGATGGCGAAATTGCTGGAAATTGCTAAACGTAATCTGCTATAGTCTTGGAAATTTTGATGTGTTGATGGTTCCGGAGTTTCACTCCGGAACCTGTTTCTTTTTGTGGCCGCGGTTTGGTGGTCGCTGGTGAAGGACGAGGAAATGGTCGAGAAGGTACCTATGACGCAGAACGGCTTTACCCAGTTGCAGGAGGAACTGCGCTGGCGCCAGCAGGAGGAGCGTCCGCGCATCATTGAGGCAATTGCGGAGGCCCGTGCACACGGAGATCTTTCCGAAAATGCCGAATACCATGCAGCCAAGGAGGCCCAGAGCCTCAATGAGGGCCGCATAACCGAGCTCGAGGACCTGACTGCCCGCGCCGAAGTGATCGATCTGTCAAAAATGTCCGGCTCGAAGATCAAGTTTGGTGCTACCGTCAAGCTTGTCGACGAAGACACCGACGAAGAAAAGATCTACCAGATCGTTGGCGACCAGGAAGCCGACGTGAAAGCTGGCCGTATCTCACTTTCCTCGCCGATTGCGCGCGCCATGATCGGCAAGGAAGTCGGCGACAGCATCGAGGTCAATGCGCCAGGCGGCTCCAGAGGATACGAGATACTTGCAGTCAGTTGGGGCTGACGGTCCCTATTGAGCACGCTCAAGGACATCACCGTTATCGCGCCGCACTTCAAGCGGCGCCTTTCTGGTGTGACATCCACGGTTATCCAGCTTATTCCCGAACAGGTAAGGCTGGGGCGAGGCATAGTAACGCTCGGCCCGGGCTTGCCCGATGGCCTTCCGAAAATGCGCTGGTGGCAATTGCCGGCACTGTGGGGAAGGCCTCACGGCGCACGCCATCGGATATGGCACGCGCGTCGCAACAGCGAGATGCTTCCCGGGATCTTCCTGAAGTCGGTATTGCGCATGCCTGTGAGGCTGCTTTTCACCTCTGCAGCACAGCGCCACCATTCACGTTATACAAAATGGTTGATCCGCAGGATGGATGGCGTTGTCGCCACAAGCGCAAGGTCGGGTTCGTTCCTGGAAGTGTTCCACACTGTCATTCGCCATGGCGTGGACCTGAATGTCTTCCACCCTCCACAGACGGACAATGATACCATTGCCGAGACCGGCCTTCCTGGACGGTATCTTGTCGGCTGCTTTGGTCGCATTCGTCACCAGAAGGGTACCGATCTGTTCGTCCGTGCAATGATCGAACTGCTGCCGCGATATCCCGACTGGACCGCTGTGGTTTGTGGACGGGTGACAGCCGAGCATCGCGCATTCGCCGATGAGTTGAAGGCGAAGGTAGATCTCGCCGGCCTTTCCGACAGAATCCATTTTCTCGGTGAAGTGGACGATATCAAGCCGTGGTATCGGCGCCTTAGTCTCTATGTCGCTCCGTCGCGCAACGAGGGGTTTGGACTGACCCCCCTGGAGGCGATGGCCTCTGAAACAGCCGTAGTCGCCAGTGATGCGGGTGCCTATGCAGAGCAGATCGTTTCAGGAAAAACCGGAATGGTGGTTCCCGCTTCGGATTATACCGGGCTTCGTGACGCGATTGCGCCTTATCTGGCCGACCCTGCCCTTGTACGCGCTCATGGCCGACAGGGGCTGGACCACGTCAGGAAAAACTTTGCACTTACCAATGAGGCCACGGCCCTTGAGGACGTTTATGAGCGGATCTTGAACCGCTGAGCACACGGCTCGTCCGGGGGCTCCCGGTTACTTTTCCAAAGCAGGCCGTAAAGGCCCTTTCTTTCACGCAAGTGCCTGGGTCTTGAACCTCAAGCCGTTCAGATTTCAACAAGCCCCAATTGCTTGACCTGGCGGATGGTCAGCATCGTGCGCACGGTATCGACATGCTCGTCGGCCGTGAGAACCTCGATGACGAAATTCTGGAAAACGGTCAGGTTTTCTGCCGAGCAGCGCAAAAGAAAATCACTTTCGCCGGAAACCATCCATGCCTCGCGGACAATCGGCCATTTCCCAACCTGGGCGGCGAAGGATCTCAAATCTGGATCCGATTGCCGCTTCAATCCGACCATGCAGAAGGCGACCAGATTGTAGCCAAGCTTTGGACCATTGAGGAGCGCATGATAGCCCTCGATGATTCCTGTCTCTTCCAGCTTGCGGACCCGCCGCAGGCATGGTGGCGCAGAAATGCCGACTCGCTCCGCAAGCTCGACATTGGTTATGCGTCCATCGCGCTGCAATTCGCGCAGTATCTTGATATCTATGGCGTCCAGTTCGGCCCGAAACACTGCCATCCCCATCGGTTGTTGCGAAGCTTTTAGCCAAATGTGCATCGAACGCAAGGATCGTACTGTGCATATTCGCGTCGGCATGCCAACAGATCTGTTGTTAACGCAAGGCTGCCCTTGATGTAATGCATAGATCAATCTTAAATGTTGCGGCAAAAGCGGCAAATCGTGATCCAACTCTTATATGAGGCACGCGCGACCGCGCTACGATCTGTCTCTGAAAGGAACGGCAATGTCTGCCCGCCACACCGAAGTTCTCATTATTGGCTCTGGCCCCGCCGGCTACACTGCCGCCATCTATGCCGCCCGGGCAATGTTGAAGCCCGTGCTCATTGCCGGCATGGAACAGGGTGGCCAACTGATGATCACGACAGACGTCGAGAACTATCCAGGTTTCGCCGATCCGATCCAGGGACCGTGGCTGATGGAGCAGATGCTGAACCAGGCCACCCATGTCGGCACCGAAATCGTCAACGATCTTGTCACCGAGGTCGAACTGTCGCGCCGTCCCTTCACGGTCAGGACCGATTCGGGAACGCTATGGACCGCTGACACGCTGATCATTGCCACCGGCGCCCGGGCAAAATGGCTCGGCATAGAGAGCGAACAGCGTTTTCAGGGGTTTGGCGTGTCAGCCTGTGCGACGTGCGATGGCTTCTTCTACCGCAACAAGGATGTCATTGTCGTTGGCGGCGGCAACTCAGCGGTCGAAGAGGCACTCTATCTCTCAAACATTGCTCGAAACGTCACGGTCGTGCACCGTCGTGACAGCTTCCGTTCGGAAAAGATCCTTTCAGAACGACTTCTCCAGCGCCCAAACGTGAAGGTGATGTGGAATACGGAAATTGCTGAAATCGTCGGTGAGCCTGCCAGGCCACCGATGCCACCATCGGTAAACGGGGTGCGGTTGCGCGATACAATTACGGGCACAATCAGCGACCAGACAATTGACGGTGTCTTTATTGCCATCGGTCATGCTCCGGCTGTCGAACTGTTCAAGGACACGCTCAAGATGAAGTCGAATGGCTATCTCTGGACAGCGCCCGATTCGACCGCAACAAGCATACCCGGCGTATTTGCAGCCGGCGACGTCACCGACGACATCTTCCGTCAGGCAGTCACCGCCGCCGGCATGGGGTGCATGGCCGCCCTCGAGGCAGAACGTTATCTTGCAGGCGTCCAGCCAATCGCCGAAGCCGCGGAGTGATATATTAGCATGGGGGTACCTCTCGACTGGGACAAGCTACGGATCTTTCACGCGGCAGCGGAAGCCGGCTCCTTTACCCATGCAGCCGACAAGCTGCATCTGTCCCAATCGGCCATTAGCCGCCAGGTGAGTGCCCTGGAAATGGACGTTGGCGTCAAGCTTTTCCACCGGCATGCACGCGGCCTGATCCTGACCGAGCAGGGCGAACTGTTATACCGTACCGCACACGACGTTCTCCTGAAGCTCGAAACGGTCAAGATGCAGTTGACCGAAACAACCGAAAAACCATCGGGCAAGCTGCGCGTCACGACAACAGTTGGCCTCGGTCAGGGATGGCTGACCGACAAGGTACAGGAATTCCTGAACCTTTACCCGGAAATGTCGATCCAGCTGATCCTCGATAACGAGGAACTGGACGTCAACATGCGCCATGCCGATTGTGCGATCCGGCTGCGCCAGCCGCAGCAGTCGGACCTCATTCAGCGCAAACTGTTTACCGTGCACATGCACGTCTACGCAGCGCCGTCCTACATCAACCGTTTCGGGGAGCCGCAGACGGTTGAGGATATCGACAAGCATCGGTTCATCAGCTTCGGGGAACCCACACCCAATTATCTTCTTGACGTCAACTGGCTGGAATCTGCCGGCCGCTCTTCAGACAATCCCCGCTCGCCCCATCTGCAGATCAACAGCCAGACGTCAATCAAGCGGGCTTGCCTCCTGGGGATCGGCATTGCTGTCTTGCCAGATTACATTGTCGGCCGTGACCCCGGCCTCATCCAGTTGCCGCTTGCGGCCGACATTCCTTCGTTCGACACCTATTTCTGCTACCCTGAAGAGCTGAAGAACGCGGCAAAATTGAAGGCATTCCGGGACTTCATCGTCTCCAAGGCACGCAACTGGAACTTCTAGGATCTCCGGCAAGCCTGCCATATTCAAGAATCTCGCAGGCTTGCGGGTACCAACGAAGCGACGAGCCCTGCTGGCATCACCGCGTAACGGAGGGGGATCGAGGTGGCGTTCGGACAGTTTGGCAACGACCGGCCCGAAAAAGGGCGGCCGTTTCGTATCGGCAGGTCATCGCACACGGCGGCGGACAGGTCAGCGCCAGGCAGTTCGGCTGCGATCGGCTTCACCGATATGCTGACCGCGCTCCGCACAAAGGCAAGGTGACAATTGACGAAATAATCGGCACGGCGAGAGCGGACACTTGCGAAGGTCGGCTGTTACCAGGTGCTCGCCATTCGCGGAACCTCGAGCCGGCGTGTGATTAAGACGGGTATTGGTCTTTTGCTTTATCCGATCATTGCGGGTGATGCGGTGGAAGGAGCGGTTTTGCGGCCTGCCGCAATTCCTTGAAGAAAAGACCTTCTTCACCGGGGCGACTGAGTGAGGATTGCACCGTTCGCATGGCTGGGCTGCAGTTTTGTGCCTTGCCCACTGCACAATAAAGCACCATATCGCACACAGCTGATGCACATGGTGGCTTTCCTCCCAGTTCCACCGTATCAGCTGTTCCCCTCTGGAGGTTTTTTTCAACCTTCACACTTATAAGGGCCCTGGAGCGATCCGGCGGCCCTCTTTTTTTGTCTCCGGACTGCAAGAACTTGCCCTTGTCGCCACTGGCCTCCTTCCCCATATTGCAAGAGGCTGGCTTTCGGAACCTCCCATGACCGATCGTCAGCTGTTCCCCTCTGGAGGCATTGACCTTCACACCTCAGGGCCGCGGCATTTCGCAGGCCCTGTTTTTTTGCCCTTCCCTTTAAATCGTACAATGACGATCTATATATCGACAATGAACGATTTAACCCATACCAGCAGAGCCGAGATACTCAAGGCCATCTCTCATCCGACGCGGCTGGAGTTTCTCGAATGGTTGCGTAGACCGGAAGAGCATTTTTCCTCACAGCCCCATCCCCTCAGCATGGGTGTTTGTGCCAATCAATTTGCAAGACGTTGTGGCCTCTCCCAGTCCACAGTTTCGGCTCACCTGGCCAGCCTTGAAAAAGCCGGACTGGTCGAGATCAACCGGGTCGGGCAATGGTCGTTCTATCATCGCAGCGAAAAGACGATCCGGGCATTCCTCGAAGACCTCGAAAGGACGCTCTGATCTTCTGTTGTCTTATTTTCAAACACAAGGACGCGCAATGACCAGCCTTTTTGACCCTATCGAAATCGGTACCATCGACCTTGCCAACCGGATTGCCATGGCCCCTTTGACGCGCAACCGATCGCCAAGGGCAGTGCCCAATGACCTGAACGCCGCCTATTACGAGCAGCGTGCCGGTGCCGGGTTGATCATTACGGAAGGGACCTCCGTGACACAGCAGGGCCAGGGCTATGCAGATGTGCCGGGCCTCTACTTGCCCGAAGCCATAAAGGGCTGGAAAAAGGTTACGGCCGCCGTCCATGCGAAGGGTGGCAAGATCGTCACGCAGCTATGGCACGTCGGACGTGTCTCCCACGTCTCCCTGCAGCCAAATGGCGCGGCCCCCGTGGCCCCGTCGGCAATCGCTGCCAATTCCAAGACGTATATCATCGATGACGACGGTGCTGGCTCATTTGCCGAAACGTCTGTGCCACGCGCACTTGAGGTGGAGGAAATCAACGCAATCGTGGACGATTTCCGAAATGCTGCACGGGCCGCGATAGAGGCTGGTTTTGATGGCGTCGAAATCCATGGAGCAAACGGATATCTTATTGACCAGTTCCTGAAGAGCGGTGCCAACCGGCGCAGCGATGAATATGGCGGCTCCGTCGAAAACCGTGCCCGCTTCCTGCTGCAGGTCGTTGATGCAGTTGCCGGCGAGACCGGCAGTGGCCGAACCGGCATCCGCCTGTCACCGACCACACCGGCCAACGGCATCTCTGACAAAGATCCACAGTCGGTCTTCAACTATGTCGCAGCTCAACTGGCAAGTCGTGACCTCTCTTTCATCCATGTTGTCGAAGGTGCGACCGGCGGTGATCGTAGCTTCCAGTACGAGAACTCCGCATTTGACTACGACCTTTTCCGGCAAACCTATCGCGATGCAGGAGGCACCGCCGGCTGGATGCTGAACAATGGCTATGATCGTGATGGCGCACTTGAAGCCATCAGGAACGGTCGCGCCGATCTCATTTCCTTTGGTCGGCTCTTCATTTCCAATCCGGATCTCGTCGAACGGCTACAAACGGGTGCACCTCTCAACGAGCCGGATCGCAACACATTCTATGGCGGCGGAGCAAAGGGATATACGGATTACCCGGCCCTCGACGCTGCGGCCTGATCCTGCACTGATTGAGGGGCGAAGGCATTTTTTATCCTCACCCCTCAAGCACCACGAACCGGGCGTATCAGCAATACGGCAAGTGCCGTAATCAGCGCGATATTTGCGGCGCCTGCTTCAGCCGCGTTACGCAGATCTTTCCATTGAATGGACCGCACCATCGAGAAGTCGCGGTGGCGAAAAGCAGCAAAGATCGACCAGAGTTGCCCGGACAGCAACATCGATATCGGTCCGTGGCTCATACCCGAGAAAGGCGATCAGCCGCTCATTATTCATGCGCACGGATGTCGTCCAGAGATATCGCATCTCGTTCAGTTCGCGAAAAAACGGCACAAATGGAGAAGCCAGCCGGACAACCCACCATGGGAATCGGCGTGCGCCAATGCAATGACCGACCACCCTCTCGATTGCCGCATGTAATTGCAGGCCATCACTGTCCCAGAACCCCTGCATCTGGAAGACCGAAAAATGCGGGAGATCGGCTTCCTGATCGACAAGCTTGAGCATCGTCTGTGCCACATCGGGGAGATAGGCCCATTGGTGCCCGATCCCCGGCCGGCCAGGATTGGTGATGACACCGATCTGCCGGCCAGGTTTCACCAATGCCTGGGAGAACCAGCTATTGCCAGCACCTGGTCCAAAATAGTCTCCTGTTCTGACAATCAGTACCTTGAGGCCCCTATTTGCTTCATTCTTCAGGCGCAGCTCCATCTGCATACGGATTTTGCCCTTGCGGCTGCGGGGGTTCTGTGGGCTGTCTTCATAAATGGCGGGAAAGGCGTCGGGGCCGTAGTTGTAAAGCGAACCAGGCAGCAGAATGCGGGCATCTGCCAATTTTGCGGCGGCAATCGTGTTATCGAGCATCGGCAAGACCGTGGTGTGCCAATCCAGATAACCGGGAGGATTGACAGCATGGACAATAAGGCTAGCCCCATGCGCCGCATTCACCACATCTTCCCGACAAAGCGCATCTCCTTCAATCCATTGAAAACGGGGATCAATCCACCTGCGGGTTGTAATCCCCCGGGACAGAGCGCGCACGGTATAGCCCCGGGAACGAAGAACGCGTGCCAAATGGCCGCCGATACCACCGGTTGCGCCTAGAACGAGAGCCACCTTTTCCTTCATCCGGCCATCAGACATCAACAAATCTCCTGCTTCATCATCTGGAGAATTATCAGGATGCGAGATATACGTAATTCGATTAATATGTAGAGTTGGTATTCAAATATGTATGGAACGGACTGGACCTACTATCGGACCCTCCTTGCCGTATTGCGGACCGGATCCCTGTCGGCCGCAGCTCGTGAACTTGGCCTGACACAGCCCACAGTTGGTCGCCAGATTGACGCGCTGGAGCGGGCCATCGGCCAAAAGCTGTTCACACGGTCCCAGCAGGGCCTGTTGCCCACTGAAACGGCCGCTGCATTAAGACCCTACGCCGAGACCCTCGCATCAACTGCAGCGGCCATGGAAAGGCTGGCGAGCGGCAATCGCCGGGAAGTCGACGGCGTTGTCCGGATCAGTGCGAGCGACGTGATCGGGACGGAGATTTTGCCTTCGATCCTTGCCTCGCTCCAGGAAAAGCATCCGGGATTGATCGTCGAGTTATCGCTGTCCGATACAGTGGAGGACCTTTTGCAGCGCGAAGCCGATATTGCAGTGCGCATGACCCATCCTGTGCAGGGCACGCTGGTCGCCCAGAAGATCGGCAATATTCCGCTCGGCTTTTACGCGCACCGCGATTATCTGGAACGACATGGCGCGCCCCGCACGCCGGAGGCGCTGAAACACCACCGGATGATCGGTTTTGATCGCCGGACCGCGTTTATAAGGTCGATTGAAGATCGTCTTCGTACTCTTGCACCGACAATTCCTCCGATAAACGAACTATGCTGGGGATACCGCGCCGACAGCAATATCGCCCAACTTGCCGCCATTCGCGCGGGTATCGGAATTGGCGCATGTCAGATCGGTATCGCAAAGCGTGATCCCGATCTTTGTCGTGTCCTTGCCGATCATTTCGAACTGCCACTCCAGACCTTTGTGGTCATGCACGAAAATCTAAGATCTGCACCAAGATGGCGCGTGACCTTCGACGCCATTGTCGACGGCCTTCGCCGTTATCTGCACGAGGTCGATCAGGCCTGACGCTGTTCGCCCTTCTCATCGCCATCACCGTCAAGCACCTCGGCTTCGGGACGATCGCCACCATCACTGTATTCGGTGTGCCAGATACCCTTGTTGTCCTGCCAACTGATCTCCTCAGGCTCACCACCAACCTGCTGCTCCGCAGCCACGATACGGGCTGCCTGCAAGGCATCGGAATGGGTGGGAAATGTCTCCGAATAGACGCCGCCCAGGCAGTAGGCCCAGCCACCATCATGCTGGACGACCTTGTAGACAACCTTGGTCATGTTCCCTCCAGTCTGTCTCATGTCATTCGCGCCGGAACGCATCGGGGCGCGGCAGACTACGGAAAAGCAAAGTTGACGCCACAAGGTTCCAAGTGCATGCAAAATATGACATCAAATCCCCATTACCGCAAACCGGAACAACATGTTGCGGTCTTGATGCTGATCTGCTTCGCCATAGTTACCAGCAAGACCACAGGAGTTTCCGGTGCAATTATCGTCCATCCTGAAGCAGGAAAGACTTCTACCCGTTGCGGTGCTGATCGCCTTGCTGTTCTACAGCCTTGAACACACTCTGGTTGAAGCAGGCAAGGCGGTTTCGATTGTGGCCGCAGCAGTCCTCATCGCCGTCATCGTTCTGGCCTCCACGCGCGTCGCCCACCACGCGGAGATCCTCGCCCGCAAGGTCGGCGACCCCTACGGGACGATGATCCTGACGACGTCGGCGGTTGCGGTCGAAGTCTTGATCCTCGCCATCATGATGCGTAGTTCGGCCTCGCCAACACTCGTGCGCGATACGATCTATTCTGCGGTCATGCTGGACATAAACGGAATCCTTGGCCTTGCGGCGCTGCTGGGCGGCCTCCGGCACGGTGAACAAGACTACAATGACGATTCAAGCCGAACCTACAGCGCCATGATTTTGACCGCGATCGGAATCTCCATGATCGTTCCCGAATTTGTGCCAGCGGACCGCTGGCACCTCTACTCGGCTTTCACCATCTTCGCGATGATCGCGCTTTACGCTCTTTTCCTGCGAATGCAGGTCGGAACACACAGCTATTTCTTCAGTTACAGCTATCCCGCAATGTCCAGCAAGAAGGCCACTGAGCAAGGTGTTCCTGCAGGTGAACATCATCCAAGCCACGAGAAAGGCAGCGCTGCCTTTTCCGCCAGCGTCATCCTTGTCGGCGTGATCATCATCGGCCTGCTTGCCGAAATCATGTCGACGCTTTTCAATGCTGGCCTGGAAGGAAGTGGCGCACCGCCCGCCCTGATGGCGGTCATCGTCGCAAGTATCTCGGCTGCACCGGAAATCCTGACGGCACTGCGCGCTGCCTTGCGCAACCGAATGCAGGCTGTCGTCAACATTGCGCTTGGAGCCTCCTTGTCGACCGTGATCCTCACGGTACCGGTCATGGAAGCGATCGCACTCTACACGGGTCAACCGTTTCTCATGGCCATGACACCCGTACAGACCGTCATGGTCACGATCACGCTGATCGTTGCTGCCATCAACCTCAATGACGGCCAGACAAATGCCATAGAGGGGATGACCCACTTCGTCCTCTTTGCAACTTTCGTGATACTGACGATCATTGGATTATGACACCTTATCAAAAGGTTGCAGATAAAATTGAATTCCCTATGACAAGAACTTGAATCAAATTCAGAAGGAGAAGCGTGGCGACCCGCATCAGATCTCGGTGGATTGGCCGCCAAGTTGAAATGAGACAGTTGCCATTATCCTGGACCGGCCTAATTTGCTTAGGTTAACAGGAGAGACCACTATGGGAATATTCGACAAGATCAAGAGCGCCATCTGGGGTGAAGCACAGGCAGCTCCCGTTCCAGATGCCGCTTCAGCGCCCTCATCGGCGGGCGCCCCCTCAGCCACCCCATCCACCAACCCCACGCCGGCGGCTCCGACCTCCACAGCGTCTCCTGCGGGTAGCACATCCGCGCCAGTGGATGTCGCACCGATCCTTGATGCTGCCGTGAAAAGGAACGGACAAAAGCTCGACTGGCGCCGTTCCATCGTCGACCTGATGAAGGCTCTCGATCTCGATTCCAGCCTTTCTGCCCGCAAGGAACTGGCCAAGGAACTGAACTACACAGGCGACACGAGTGATTCCGCAACGATGAACATCTGGCTCCACAAGGCGTTGATGAAGAAACTCGCCGAAAACGGCGGCAAGGTCCCGGCAGACCTCGCCGACTGATCAAAGGACCACATCTGGCAAGGACCCGCCACGATGGCGGGTCCTTGCCACGACGGGGACAGATAAAACTTGATGTCGTTTTGTACCGTCAACCCACGCGCCGCAGATGAAGCGCATTACCGGACAACATCTGCAACTATCATCGAGGGAGAATTTACATGATGCGCCTGCCCCTGTTGTTACCTGGAAGCGTGCTCACAGCTGCACTTCTTCTTGTTTCGCCGCAGGCTCTTGCTGACACATCTCCAGCTGAATCAAGACCCCCTAATGCGCCGAACCAGGAGCCCGCATTTCCCGAACAGACCCGTGCACCACAGCCGGCCGTGATACCCGAAATCGACGCAGAGGTCGTCGCAAGGGACTTGCCGCAACTGTGGGCAATGGAGTTTCTTCCCGATGGAAGAATGCTGGTGACCGCCAAGGAAGGCGCCATGCACATCATATCAAAACAAGGTGATGCCGGCCGCGCAATCGAAGGCGTTCCGGAAGTCTTTTCCGACGGCCAGGGCGGATTGCTGGATGTCGCACTTGCGCCTGATTTCGAGACATCCGGCATGCTCTTCTTTTCCTTTTCCGAACCTCGCGATGACGGCAACGGCACGTCGGTGGCCTCGGCAAAGCTGGTAACCGACGATCAGGGGAGCGGATCGCTTGAGAACGTCACGGTGATCTTCCGGCAGCAGCCAGGCTATCAGGGTAATAACCATTTCGGTTCGCGACTGGTATTTGGCTCCCAGAACGAACTCTACGTGACGGTCGGTGAACGCTCCGATCCTCAGCCTCGTGTACAGGCGCAGGACCTGGCAAGCGGGCTTGGCAAGATTTTCCGGATAGATGCA
Organism: Pseudomonadota bacterium; assembly: GCA_023390055.1. Lineage (GTDB taxonomy): Bacteria > Pseudomonadota > Alphaproteobacteria > Rhizobiales > Rhizobiaceae > Neorhizobium. The sequence continues at coordinate 16,316 of JAEWDP010000049.1, forward strand.
AGTGGCAGCGCCTTGCCAGACAATCCCTTCGTGGGGCAGTCCAATGCTCAGCCCGAAATCTGGAGTTACGGTCATCGCAACCTGCAAGCAGCGACACTGGACGGCCAGGGACGTCTTTGGACCGTGGAGCATGGACCACGTGGCGGTGACGAACTGAACCAGCCTCAGGCTGGCAGGAATTACGGCTGGCCGAAGGTTACCTACGGGATCGAATATAGTGGTGACCCAGTCGGCCAGGGCGTTACCCAGCTGGAAGGTATCGAGCAGCCGGTCTACTACTGGGACCCGGTGATCGCACCTTCGGGCATGGCCTATTATGACAGCGATGTCATCCCTGAATGGAAGAATGCGTTTCTTATCGGCGGCCTTGGAACCCAAGGTGTCGTCATCCTTCACATGAACGATGACCGTGTGGAATTCGAAGAGCGCCTACCGCTTGATGCCCGCACACGCGACGTCAAGGTCGGCCCAGACGGAGCCGTCTACGCCGTAACGGAAAGACGTGGCGGAGATTCGACAATCATCCGTCTGACAAAGGCAAAAGAGTAAAAAAGGCCCGCCGGATTTCATCCGGCGAGCCCTTCAATGGAGCCGTCACCTTACGCTCATTTGAATTGCCGACATTGAGACGACAAACACCCCTCTGGGTAGATGCATTTCTTGAGACGAGCGCTGGCCACGGTTAGCGTGGCAAGGGTGGAATCCAGTTGAGAGAGCTCGGCATCTCTGCCACTCCCCAACGAATGTTGCCCGAAGATAGTCCCATCTTTGCCACCTCGAACACTGTCTGACTGGATCAGACAGTGTTGAAAGCCACCGGTAAACCATTCCCCGCGCGTGTGAGCTTCCAGCTAGCGGCAGGAACCACAGAAACGCTGGATACGCTTGCAGGCTTCTTCCAGTTGTTCTTCAGACGTCGCGTAGGAAATTCGGAAATTTGGACCAAGACCAAATGCGGAGCCATGCACGACCGCCACGCCTTCCGCCTCAAGCAACTCGGAAACGAAATCCTCGTCTGTTTCGATCACCTTGCCCGTTGGAGCAGTCTTGCCAATCAAACCGGCACAGGATGGGTAAACGTAGAACGCACCCTCCGGCGTCGGGCATGTGATGCCTGTAGCCTGGTTAAGCATGGACACGACAAGATCGCGACGGGCTTCGAAGATCGCCTTGTTCGTTGCAACGAAATCCTGTGGCCCGTTGAGCGCCTCGACGGCTGCCCATTGCGCGATCGAGCACGCACCGGATGTCTGCTGTCCCTGGATCATGTCCATGGCCTTGATAAGAGCGAGCGGCCCTGCGGCATAGCCAATGCGCCAACCGGTCATGGCATAGGCCTTTGATACCCCGTTCATCGTCAACGTCCGCTCATAAAGCCGTGGCTCGACCTCAACCGGGGTCACGAACGTGAAGTCACCATAGGTCAGGTGCTCATACATGTCGTCAGTCAGGATCCAGACCTGTTCGTGCTTTACAAGCACGTCGGTCAGCGCCTTCAGTTCGTCGTGACTGTAGGCAGCGCCCGACGGGTTCGACGGTGAGTTGAAGATAAGCCACTTGGTCTTCGGTGTGATGGCCTTTTCCAGATCTTCGGCACTCAGCTTGAAATTGTTTTCCTGTCGCGTGGAAACGAAAACCGGCGTTCCACCGCACAGCGCCACCATTTCCGGATAGGAAACCCAGTAGGGAGCTGGAATGATGACTTCGTCCCCGGGGTTCAGTGTCGCCATCATCGCATTGAACAGGATCTGCTTACCACCGGTACCGACAATCGTCTGGGCAGCCGTATAATCAAGACCGTTCTCGCGTTTGAACTTTTTCGCAATTGCCTCGCGAAGCTCGGAAATACCTGAAACCGGCGTATATTTCGTCTCGCCACGCCTGATGGCATCAACGGCCGCATCCTTGACATTGTCCGGCGTATCAAAATCGGGTTCGCCTGCACCAAGACCGATCACGTCGCGGCCCTTGGCCTTGAGCTCACGGGCTTTTTGGGAAACGGCGATGGTGGCGGAGGGCTTTACGCGTGAAAGGGCGTCGGCAAGAAAGGCCATTATCTTCGTCCTGGAGGTCTGTTGAACAAGGTGAGGCCGCGCGCCGGCCCCGCCCACAGGCTGTATGTCGAATGAATGGCAGGGTTTCAAGCTGAAAGCGTCAAAAGGGGTACGTTTCAGTCAAGAACATCGATCCATGATGCATGTTCACCGCTTTTGCCCGACTGCCCAAAATCCGCCCTTGTTGGATTGCCTCCTGCCCTTGAGGATAAAACAGGCAGGCTGGAGACGGTAAATGTGCATCAAGGACGCAGGAAGAACGCGACAATACACACTGTTGCGGTCTACGAATGTTCGCACCATCACAGCATTTTGCGCTTGCACGCCGATCGCCCTGGCACTGGCTGACAGATCCCTCGCCGCAACAACCGCGACGGTTTTGCTTGCCTCCGCCCCAGACCTGCCGATATCAGCCAACATCACGCATCAGTGGCTTATGTTCATGCTTCTCCTTGTAGGCTTTATCGTCATGGCCGGCGGTTGTTTCATTCTTTCGCGACGCAGCCTGCGCGATGTCCTGAATGCCGAGGACAAACGGACCGAACACATGTAGTCCGAGGAAACGGTTGAAAGTCCGGGCACTTGCTGGAGCATGGCTTGCCTGCTAGTGCATCGATCCTGTCCCAGGCAGCTTGCCTCACACAAACCCTTCTTCAGGCGTTTCCATGACGCGCATTCAAGCGAACCTTATCCTGTTGCTCACGGCTGCCATCTGGGGTGGCGGGTTTGTCGCTCAGTCGACAGCCATGGACAAGATCGGCCCCTTCTGGTTCGTCGGACTTCGTTTCGCGATTGCGGCCCTTGCGGTCCTGCCATTCGCCTGGTTGGAAGCGCGCAGATCCAGCCTGGAACTTCGCGGCAGCGACTGGTTGTCGTTCGTCTATGTCGGGCTGGCCCTGTTTGGCGGAGCCATCACCCAGCAGGTCGGGCTCTTGACGACGACCGTCACCAATTCCAGCTTCCTGACCGGCCTTTACGTCGTCTTCGTGCCGATGATCTCCGTCCTGGCCTTCAAACAGCATCCACACTGGATCGTCTGGCCGGCAGCCGCCATGTCCTTGACTGGGATTTTCCTGATGAGCGGCGGGCAATTGGCCAACCTGACGACCGGCGATCTCCTCAGCATCATCTGTGCCTTTTTCTGGGGCCTGCAGATTATCCTGGCGGGGCGGTTCGTGATGTCGAGCGGGCGTCCGCTGGCGCTCTCCTTCACGCAATTTACAGTATGCTCCCTTCTGTGCCTCGCCATTGCCCCCTGGACGGAGAGCATCAGCCTTGACATTGTCTGGGCCTCTGGTCGCGAAATTCTCTATGTCGGCCTGATTTCCTCCGGCCTTGCCTTTGTGCTGCAGGTCATCGGGCAGCGCTATACCACGGCGCCGCAGGCCGCAATCTTCCTTTCCAGCGAAGCGCTTTTCGGCGCTTTTTTCGGTGCCATCATTCTCGGAGAACTACTGCCGCCTGCAGGATATGTCGGTTGCGCCATCATCTTCGCAGCAATGCTGATCGTCGAGATCGTTCCCCAACTGACACGTCGAAAGCAGGTTCCAGCTGGATTGTGAGCCCATTCTTCAGATTTTTTTATTGATCGTCAAAACGGCACAGGAACGAAGGATTGGAACGAAAAACTACTGGAAAAAGCACAAACAACGCTATTGTTCTACTGAAAGTCCTCTTCCGCATGCAACTTTTGTCTTGATCAGACCAAGACCCGCCTGTGTCAGTCAGATCGATCTAAAACTTTTTCTTGCCAATCTCAGAGAAAGACAGCACTCTATGGCCGTTCGGGCAATTTTCGAGCATGGGAAGACCTATAAATATATGCGCTCCGGAGGCGTTAAAACTTCGGGCGGAGTTCTGGGGGGACAGGCTTCAATCTTTCCATCCGGCTACCGCGGTAACGACAGGGACCCTTTCTTAAAGCTGCCTGCCGCCCACCCTTCGGGGTGTTACTGTGATGCTGTCCGTCTGTAGCCACGGATAGAAAGATAAGGACCTGATGCATGGCCGAAACTGGCACTGTAAAATTCTTTAATACGGACAAGGGCTTCGGCTTTATTAAACCAGACAATGGTGGCGCCGATATCTTTGTTCACATCTCAGCTGTACAGGCTTCCGGCCTGTCCGGTCTCTCGGAAAATCAGAAAGTAAGCTTCGACACGGAACCAGATCGACGTGGAAAGGGCCCCAAGGCCGTAAACCTGCAGATCGACGGTTAAGCCAAGGAAGGCTTTCTATTCGAGTTGAAGCCCGGCAGTCATGCCGGGTTTTTTTATGCGCGCTCGATCCCTCGAAGGAATGGATTTGTCCGGCGCTCATCACCAATACGGCCCCCAGGTCCATGTCCGCAAAGGAACCCTACATCATCGCCAAGTGGCAGCACCTTGTTGCGAATGGAGGATAAAAGGGTTTCATGATTGCCGCCTGGAAGATCCGTGCGTCCGATCGAACCATTGAACAGGACATCTCCTACCTGGGCAAAGCGTTCCTCGCGGTCGAAATAGATCACATGTCCGGGGGCATGCCCCGGGCAATGGAAAACTTCAAAGACATGCCCACTGAAGGACACCTGGTCTCCTTCATTCAAAAAACGATCGGGCATGACGTTGCGAACCGTCATCGCAACACCATACATTTTCGCCTGTGCCTCAAGCCCTTCAAGCAGCGGAAGATCATCCCTGTGGGGGCCGATGACCGAAACACCGAGCTTCTCCCTGAGTTCGGCCGCACCTCCAGCATGGTCAATATGACCATGTGTCAACCAGATTTCCTGGACACTGATGCCGTTGCTGGTAATGGCGTCGAGGATATTTTGAGTATCCCCACCAGGATCGATAACGACACCCTCCTTGGTTTCATCATCAAACAGGATCGTACAATTTTGCTGGAACGGTGTCACCGGAACGATACCGGCCTGTAATTTGCCCATGGTCAACTCCACAACGTCGCAGATGACCTATAACGGCATCTGTCGGGAAAACAATGCTGACCGGACCCCCCGGCTGTTGCAGACCAGCGGCCGACTGCGCCTTGATTTTCCGCATTTTCCGGCTGACTGACCTTCCAGAAGGCGCGCTGCAGGATACTCAAATGCAACGGGAATCTTTCCCATCCGACAATAATGGTCACTCTCGCGGTTTAAGGGAACGACATGGCCTGGGCAAACGTTCTCACCTTGCTTGAATATCAGGAGACGACCAATGGAACCTTATCTGAAGAGCCTGGCAGTCGCTGCAGCACTGGCTGCAATGGCAATTCCGGCACAGGCACAGACGCCTACCGTCACGGCCTCGGACATCGTCATGCATGACGGCCCCGGACAGGATTTTCCCGAAATCGGTCTCATCACGCGCGGCAGTCATGCAATGCTTAATGGCTGCATGGAAGACAGCAATTGGTGCCTCGTCGAAATCAACGGCATGGAGGGTTGGGTCTTTGCGCAATACCTGACGATCGAAGAGCATGGTGCCCCGATCCTTGTTGAAGAATACAGGACATATGCGGACATACCGGTCGTGACCTACGAGACCACTGCCGCGATCACGGGTTCACCACCTTCACCTGCGCCCGGTGACATCATGCTTGGCCCGGTCGAAGACGTCATCGTCGTGGAACCGCCTGAAGATGTATATCTTTATATTGAACAGCACCGACCCGAGACGTTCCGTGTCGAAAACGAGGTTCTCCTCGGTGCTGCCGTGCCTTCCGATATCACCGTCCAGGAGGTACCCGACTATGAATACGACTACGTCGTCATCAACGAGCGACCCGTTCTCGTGGATCCTCAGACGCGACGCATCATGTATATTTACGATTAGGTTCAAAGGGGCGGCATTTGTCGCCCCTTGCCGACGTCACCACCCTCCCCGAAAGCCGCAATAACGCCGGCAGATCCCGTATCATGTCGCGATCTTAAACCCGGGCACGAGAATTGGTGTTGATTGTTCCGGCCGTTCGCGCTTTATCGGTTCGTGCAAGAAGAACGATGAAAGCTCCCGCACGATCGCCGGGGAGCGATGGGAGGGCACGAACCGTGTCACGCGCACCGGCAACGAAGTCCGTGAAAAACAAGCAGCCGGCAATCCCTGCGGTTGTCGAGTCACAGGTCGAGTTCGAGATCATCGAACTTCTGTTCTTTGCCTATCGCGATTTTGTCTCTGATCCGGATGCCTTCCTGGCGAAGATGGGCATGGGACGCGCCCATCACCGCGTCGTTTATTTCGTATCGCGCCAACCGGGGCTGATGGTAACGGACCTTCTCGATATCCTGCAGATTACAAAACAGAGCCTTGCAAGGGTCCTCAAGCAGCTTATCGAGATGGGCTACATTCGACAAATGGCCGGCGCGAAGGATCGGCGACAGCGGCGGCTATATCCTACACTTGCCGGCCGGGAGCTTGCTCTTGCCCTCTCAGAGCCACAGTCTCGCCGCATCACGCATGCCATGCGCGATTTTTCCCCGACACAACGCGAAGCCATCTTGACATTTCTGCACGAAATGCGTGGCCGTGATCCGAAGCTCAAAGTGTTCGAAACCGAGTTGGATTGATGATGGAAACTCTCTCCGATGACGCCCCTCACCTCCTGGTCGTAGACGATGACACCCGCATCCGCGACCTGCTCAGTCGCTATCTTACGGAGCAGGGCTTCCGCGTAACGGTTGCAGCCGATGCCGCCGAAGCCCGCCGACGTCTCGACGGGTTGCAGTTTGACCTCATCGTCCTCGACGTGATGATGCCGGGCGAATCAGGCTTGTCGTTGACGAAATCGCTCTATGAGGACAAATCGACGCCTGTCATCCTGCTCACGGCGAAGGTTGAAGCAAGTTCGCGTATCGCCGGGTTGGAAGCAGGTGCGGATGACTATCTGCCCAAGCCGTTCGACCCACGCGAACTCGTCTTGAGGATCAACAATATTCTTCGCAGGAACGCCGCGCCGGATGCCCCCAAGATCGATCAGATCATGTTCGGACCCTTTACGTTTTCGATTATCAAGAAGGAGCTACGCAGGGCATCCGAGCATATCCGGTTGACGGACCGCGAACAGGAAATCATGCTGCTCTTTGCCTTGCGTGCCGGCGACACCATCCCGCGCCACGAACTGATTGGCGACGATGCCGAGGTCGGAGAACGAACGATCGACGTGCAGATCAATCGCCTTCGGCGCAAGATCGAGGACGATCCGGCCAATCCGGTATACCTTCAGACGGTCCGAGGCGTCGGCTACCGATTGAGCATCGACTGAGCCGGGGATCCAGATGGCCGACAGAAGCAGCAGATCGTTGGCAATGTTCGACTGGTTGAGAAGGGACCTGTGGCGCATACGGGTGCCTGGAACGCACCGATCGAAACGATGGCTGAAACGCTGGCTGCCGACGCGGCTCTATACCCGTTCCGTGCTGATCGTCATCATTCCCATGCTGCTGCTTCAGACGGTTGTTGCAGCCGTTTTCATGGAGCGCCACTGGCGGATGGTCACCGAACGGTTGTCAGAAGGGACCACCCGCGACATCGCAGCACTGATTGCGGCAATCGAGGCCTATCCCGAGGGACCCGACTATACAAACCTCACCCGGATTGCCGACCAGTTGGAACTCAGTATCGCAATCGAGCCTGGCGGCGAGCTTCCGCCACCTCGCCCAAAGCCCTTTTTCTCCATCCTTGACGGCATTCTTGCCGACCAGATCAGCAACAAGATCCGCCGGCCCTTCTGGATTGACACGGTCGGCGACAGTCGTCTTGTCGAGATCCGCATCAAGCTTGACGACGGCGTCTTGCGTGTCTTTACCCGTCGCAATCAGACATATGCATCCAACACCCACATCTTCCTGGTCTGGATGGCTGGTACGGCATTGGCACTGATCGGCATCTCGGTCCTCTTCCTGCGCGGTCAGATCCGGCCGATCCTGATGCTGGCACAGGCAGCCGAAGCCTTCGGAAAGGGGCAGAAGATGGCGGATTTCACGCCGCGCGGCGCAGATGAGATCCGATTGGCCGGATCTGCCTTCATTCTCATGCGCGAGCGCATCGAGCGGCAGATCGAGCAACGCACCGCAATGCTCTCCGGCGTCAGTCACGATCTGCGGACCATCCTCACCCGCTTCAAGCTGCAACTGGCACTTACCGGTGATCGCCCCGAATTGAAGGGAATGGCCGATGATGTCGATGACATGCAGAACATGCTTGAAGGGTATCTCGCCTTTGCGAAGGGCGAAGCAGAAGAAGATGTCGGAACGCTTCATCTGAGCGAACTCATGGAGAAGGTGAGGACCGAATTTGATCTCAAGGGCAAATCAATGACCTACGAGATCGACGGCGATGACTTGATCGCCGTCAGACCCAATGCCTTTGTCAGGCTGGTGAACAACCTTGCGGCAAACAGCGAGCGTTATGCCAGCAAGCTCCATGTGGACGCACGGCATACTGCACGATGGCTGACCCTGACATTTGATGATAATGGTCCCGGGATCCCGCAAGAGGCGCGTGAAGATGTCTTCAAGCCATTTTACCGGCTTGACGAAGCGCGCAACATCGACAAGTTTGGCACCGGCCTCGGCCTGTCGATCGTACGTGACATCGCGCATGCCCATGGTGGCAATATAACGCTTGCCGACAGTCCCCTTGGCGGCCTGCGCGCAACTGTGCGCGTGCCAGCTTAAAGGGGCTACATCAGTTTCTGGCCGTTCGGAACCGGTCGCTCGATGGCTGCAAGCACGATATCACCGCCATCGTCAGCAAAACCGAGCGTGAGGACTTCCGAGCGGAACGGTCCGATCTGGCGCGGTGGGAAATTGACCACGGCCATGACCTGTCGTCCAAGCAGGGCTTCTTCGTCGTAGTGGACTGTGATCTGTGCCGACGATTTCTTGATGCCGATGGTCGCACCAAAATCGATTTTCAGTTTCCAGGCAGGCTTGCGGGCCTCCGGAAAGGCTGTGATCTCGACAATTGTGCCAATCCTGATATCGACCTTTTCAAAATCGGCAAAGGTGATTTCTTCACTCATCAGTAACCTCAGCGTCCCAATTCCTGCGCGCGCGCACGCGCCGCAGCAATGGCCTTGTCGAACAACGACTGCATATTGCTGTCATCCATCAGGACAGACAGAGCCGCGGCCGTCGTTCCGCCAGGCGAGGTGACGTTTTGACGCAACTTGGAAGCTGGCTCGGGGGACCGGTGCAAGAGTTCACCGGCCCCCGAGACGGTTTCCCGTGCGAGACGCATGGCGAGATCCGCCGGCAGGCCTGCTTTGCGGCCTGCCTCAGCCATGCATTCGACGAGATAAAAGACATAAGCGGGTCCGCTGCCGGAGACGGCAGTCACGGCATCGATATCCTTTTCGCTTGAGACCCATTCGACCGGTCCACTGACCTTGAGCAGCGCGTCGACCTGGGCGCGCTGTGCATCGTCGACGCGCGCGTTTGCAAAAGCACCTGTGATACCACGGCCGATCATCGCCGGTGTATTCGGCATTGCGCGTACCATCGCGGCCTCGCCAAGATGCTCTTCAAGAAAGGAAAGAGGCTTGCCGGCAGCGACCGACACGATGACCGTCCCCGAGGACACGAGCGTCTTCAATGGCGGCAGGACCGCTTCCATGACCTGAGGCTTGACAGCGAGAAAGATGACTTCTGCGACCAGTCCCACTGGAGCAACGGTCGAATGACGCACGCCGCCATCGGATATTTTCTGCATCATTTGCGCCGAAGGTGACGGATCGAGAACCGTAATCGAATTCCCGGCAATGCCACTATCCAACCAGCCGCTCAACATCGCTCCGCCCATATTGCCGGCACCGACAAGGACGATCGCTCCCTTGGCACTGGAAGGCATCAGGCTTCACCCACGGTCTCAAACAGGACCGCCTCCATCGCGCTCTTGGCGTCAAGCCCCGACCAGACAACGAACTGAAAGGCCTGATAGTAGGTCTCGCAGGTCTCCAGTGCACTGGAAAGCAGCACTTCCACCTGCTGGCTGGTCGGCTCGGCGCCGCCTGCCAGCAACAGAGACTGCCGGAAAATCACGACATCCTCCTGCCTCCACAGGTCGAAGTGACCCATCAGGACCTGGCCGTTCACCTGAGACAGCAAGCGAATAACCTCGTTTGCGCGCGCATCGGAAACCTTGATGTCAAATGCACAGGCAAGGTGCAGCGCCTCGAATTCCTCCATCCATGAAAATGAGATGTGATAATCGGCCCAGCGTCCCTCAACCGTCATCGCTATCTCGTCTTCCCCGGACCGTTCGAAGGTCCAGTCGTTAGACGCCGCGACGACTTCAATCATGTCGACTGGATTGGACTGACGATAGAGTTCAAATTCCATAAGGCTCATGCAGCACCTTCTTGACCGGAATGAATCTGACGCTCGTGATAACGTAAAACGCACAACCGGAAACAACACTTCAGACGACCCCTGACCTTGGCACGATACTGCCACGACCCTGCCCGGAGCTTGCGCTCGTTTCGAATCATCATTTAAAATCAGTGTATAGGCGGAAATACTGACTTCCAGCCCCCCACCGCAATTTAGCCGTGGAGAGTTTACCGGCACTGCTCCTGTGCGGCTTCAGCCCGAATGCATAAGCGACTCTGACGACTGCCTTTTTTGGCGCTGTCCACAGGACAAAATTTTATTCAATTCTGTCGGAAAATCAGCGTCGCAACACCCCGGCAAGACCGTAGCCATGACGATTGCGGTCTTCGCGCTCGCGATCCTTCATCATTATTTCGATGAAAGCTTTGCCTCGAGGGCATCAATCCGTGACTTCAACGCTTCATTTTCGTCACGCGCACGGGCTGCCATTTCACGTACGGCTTCGAATTCCTCGCGCTTCACCACATCCATGCTATTGAGGAAGCGCTCGGCCTGGGCCTGGAACGCTGCCTCTGCCTCGTGGCGGAGACCCTGTGCAGCACCGGCTGCATCCGTCATCAGTTTGGCGAAGTCGTCAAGGATACGGTTCGTACCACTGGACATGGTCTTGGGCTCCCATTGTTTCGGCGAAGGCCGACATCTATTGCTTCGGATGAAGTAGAGTTTAGCGTGCTGGCTTGCAAGCACCAACAAGGGATCGGCAGAAATTCATCTTGACCGGCGTTGGGGCTTTATCCATGTTCCCGCCCTCTCGCCTGTATAAGGAAAGCGCCCACCTTGATCGAAAGTCTGAAACTGTTCGCCCTCATGCCGTTTCCAAACATCGACCCTGTTGCATTTTCGCTCGGCCCGATTGCTGTTCACTGGTACGGACTGGCCTATGTCGCAGGCATCCTCTGCGGCTGGCATTATGCGCGGCGACTGGCCAGCAAGGACACCCTGTGGCCCAATAACCGGTCACCGATCACCGTCACGCATCTCGATGATTTTCTCGTCTGGGTGGCAGTAGGGATCGTCCTTGGCGGGCGAATTGGCTACATTCTTTTCTACGATCTTGGCGCCGTCGTGCACGATCCTGTTCGTGCCATAGAGATATGGAACGGCGGAATGTCCTTCCATGGCGGCTTCATCGGCGCAACACTTGCAATGGTGATGTTTGCGCGCCGCAATGCAATTCCCGTCCTCAGCATTTTCGATATTGTCGCTACAGTCGTTCCCTTTGGGCTCTTCTTCGGGCGCATCGCAAATTTCATCAATGGCGAGCTGTGGGGCAGATTAAGCGATGCCCCCTGGGCCGTCGTCTTCCCGACAGGTGGCCCGTTCGCACGCCATCCAAGCCAACTCTACGAAGCAGCACTCGAAGGCATTGTCCTGTTGCTGATCCTTGCTCTGCTCGTCTTCAGGATGAAGGTCCTGAAGACGCCGGGACTTGCGTCCGGTGCATTCGTCTTCGGCTATGGTCTGTCACGGATATTCATCGAGTTTTTCCGCGAACCGGACGGGCAGCTTGGCTATCTCGCATTTGGGTGGCTGACGATGGGAATGATCCTGTCGCTGCCCATGGTGGCTGCCGGGCTATGGCTGATGCTGCGCGCCCGCAGACACTCCGACGCATAACCGGCAGGAACGAGAGATACTCATGAGCACGCCGCTGTCCCAGAAGATCAAGGCACTCATCCGAGCGACCGGACCGATCAGTGTTAGCGACTATTTTGCACTATGCCTCGGCGATCCCGAGCATGGCTATTACAAGACCCGAGAGCCATTTGGAACGACAGGCGATTTCATCACGGCACCCGACATCAGCCAGCTCTTCGGAGAAATGATCGGTGTCTTCATGGTCCATGCCTGGCAACGACATGGTTCCCCGTCAACCGTACACCTCGTGGAGGCTGGACCCGGACGTGGCACGATGATGGTCGACATGCTCCGCGTCATCCGCAAGATCGCACCGCCGATGTTTAACGGCATCGACATTCACCTGATAGAAACCAGCGAGCGGCTGCGCGGCGTCCAGCGTGTGACCCTGGAATCCTACTCCAGCAAAATCACCTGGCACGACAGTCTCGAAAGTCTTCCCGAAGACTTTATGCTGATCGTTGCCAATGAGCTGTTTGACGCAATTCCAGTTCGCCAGTTCATCAAGACACGGACGGGCTTTCGCGAACGACTGATCGCACTTGACGATAAAGGTGAACTGGCGTTTGCAATCGGATCCCAGACCCTGGACGCACAGGAGCTTCCGCCCTCGCATCCGTCTGTCCCCGACGGGACGCTCTTCGAGGTCGCCCCGGCACGTCGGGCCATCATGCAGTCAGTGTCGGAGCAATTGCTAAATGCCACGGGTACCGCTCTCATCATCGACTATGGCCACATGATCAGCGGTTTTGGCGATACCCTGCAAGCTGTTCGCAACCACCAATTTGATCCGCCATTTGCCCATCCGGGCGAAGCCGATCTGACCAGCCACGTGGATTTCGAGGATCTGGCTCGGATCGCAACGACAAGTGGCATTCATCTCAATGGCACACTCAGGCAGGGTGATTTTCTCTATGGACTGGGCCTTGCGACGCGGGCATCGTCCCTTGCAAATGGCAAACGACTGGAAGACCAGGAACTCATTGTCGCTGCGGTAGACCGGCTCGCTGGCGAGGGTGCAGGCAAGATGGGCGAACTCTTCAAGGTCATGGCCGTATCATCGCCTGCCTGCAGCCTCGAGCCGTTTCGGTCCGTAAAATGAGCTTGTCCTGCTGCACATTGACAGCCTGTACGCGGATGCGCCAACATCACGCCCCGCAAAGCAGGTGCGAACCTGCAGCCTCACCGCAAGTGAGGCCATCAGCTCCAAACGCGCTCCAAGAGGCAGACCGCCGATGAAGGACGTTTCCTCGCCGAGACCGATTGAAAGCCCCTTGCTGAAGGCAAATGGCGGCTCCAGGGTCAGGCACGGATTTTTCACCAGGCAGGGCGGTGTGTCACAAGGTATCTATGCCTGCTTGAATGTCGGCCTCGGCTCCAATGATGATCCGGAACACGTTCGCCAGAACCGCGCCCGCGTGGCGGCATGGTTCGGTCATGGCCTTGAAAGACTTGCGACGGTGCACCAGGTTCATTCGGCCGACGTGGTCCTCGTCGACAGCGACCATGCCGGAAATCGTCCAAAGGCGGATGCCATGGTTAGTGCATGCCCAGGCGTGGTGCTCGGCGTATTGTCCGCCGATTGCGGCCCGGTCCTCTTTAGTGATGAAGCCAATGGCGTGATCGGCGCCGCTCATGCCGGCTGGAAAGGTGCCATTGGCGGCGTTCTCGAGAACACGATCATGGCGATGGAAAAGCTCGGCGCAGATCGCTGCACCATCACTGCTTGCCTTGGTCCGTCCATCGGTGCCGGCAGCTATGAAGTCGGTCCTGAATTCATTGATCGCTTTGTCACCTACGATACCGCCTATAAAGCGTTCTTCACTCCCTCGCCAAAGGAGGGTCATTGGTATTTCAACCTGCCCGCCTTGACGCTCACACGATTGCGTCAGGCGGGCATAGAGGCAACCAGCCTTGCACTTGATACCTATCCCGACGAGGAAAGGTTCTTTTCCTACCGCCGGACCACCCACCGCGGAGAACCCGATTACGGGCGGCAGATTTCGGCGATTGCAATCACGGAGGAATGAAATGGGGCTGCATTTCGAGCGAAGCGAATACGAAAACAGACTGGCACGCCTTCTGGAAAAGATGGGAGAGGAAAAGCTCGATGCCCTGCTGCTTTTTGCCCAGGAGAGCATGTACTGGCTGACCGGTTACGACACGTTCGGCTACTGCTTCTTTCAGACGCTCGTTGTGAAGGCAGACGGATCGCTGACACTCCTGACGCGTTCGGCGGACCTGAGACAGGCCCGCCAGACCTCGACACTTGAGAATATCACGCTTTGGGTCGATCGCATGAATGCCGATCCGACGCTCGACCTGAAGAACATGTTGAGCGAAATGGACCTCCTCGGCATGCGTATCGGCGTGGAGTATGACACCCACGGCATGACTGGCCGCATTGCGCGGCTACTCGACAACCAGCTTGCCTCCTTCGGGCAGATTACGGACGCTTCCTATCTCGTCAGCAGGCTTCGTCTGACCAAGAGCCCGGCCGAGATCGTCCATGTCGAGCGTGCCGCCAAACTGGCGGACGACGCGCTTGACGCGGCTCTGCCCTTGATTGAGGCCGGAGCCAACGAAGCTGATATCCTTGCTGCCATGCAGGGCGCGGTCTTGAAAGGTGGCGGCGACTATCCGGCCAACGAATTCGTCATCGGCTCGGGGCCGGATGCGCTTTTATGCCGTTACAAGGCGGGCCGACGGCTCCTCGACACAAGCGACCAGCTCACGCTCGAATGGGCCGGTGTCAGTGCCCATTACCATGCCGCCATGATGCGGACTGTCCTGATCGGCGAACCAAGCCCCCGTCATCTCGAACTCTACAAGGCCTGCCGCGAGACGTTCAGTGCCATCGAAGGCGTTCTGAAGCCAGGCAACACCTTCGGTGACGTATTCGACACACATGCCAGGATATTCGATGAAAGAGGTCTGACGCGCCATCGTCTGAATGCCTGCGGCTATTCTCTCGGCGCCCGCTTTTCGCCATCCTGGATGGAGCACCAGATGTTCCATCAGGGTAATCCACAGGAAATCACACCGGACATGACCCTGTTCGTCCACATGATCATCATGGATTCCGACAGCGGCACTGCAATGACATTGGGACATACCTATCTGACGACCGAAGATGGCCCCCGCCCTCTTTCGCGTCATCCTCTGGATCTCATTCGGCGCTAAATGCCACGCACCCGGAACTGGCGTTGCCGGTTTGGCGGCGCCGATTAGACAACCGGCATTTGACAGGCGGGAAACCCAACCCGTAAGTTCCGCCGAGGTGGACTGAATGATGGAGGCGGGCACGCGCATGCTGAAACCGAAAGGAGCACTTTGTGTCATCTTGTCGGCTGTTTGCCTGGTCGCCTGCAACACCGGCGATGCGTTGACGCCGAAGGTTGACGTCGGCTCCGGCCTGATGCCCTCCACACCTGTGACACAGGCCGATGCGGCGCGCATGGCAGGTGCATCTGAGATAGCGGGCACTCAGGACCATACGGGAACTTACGGTGCCTCCCGCTCCCTGCCCCCACAAAATACGCTTCAGGCCCAGGCACAGGCGCTGGCGTCCGGAAACGCCTCTCCTTCCGCCTCATCCCCGATTGCACCACAAGCGCAGACAGGGAGCGAATCACCTCCCCCTGTCCAGACAGCGACACGTGAGACATCTTCGCAGGGGACGATCCGATTCTTGCCGATCATCGGTGCTCCGGTGCGCGCCGTTACGCCGCTTTCACGCCAGCTCGGTGCACAGGCGCGCGCAACGGGTCTTGCAATCCGTGCTTCTGCAGACACCAGCACCGACCATATCCTGAAGGGTTATTTTTCCGCCTTCGGCGATGGAGATGGTGTTTCCGTTGTCTATGTCTGGGACATCCTCGACAACAGCGGGGCACGCCTTCACCGTATCCAGGGCACTGAAAAACTTGCGTCTTCCGACAAAGGCAAGGACCCCTGGGCAGCCGTTCCGCCCGCGACCATGGAAGCGATCGCCACCAGGACAATCAATGAGTACATTGCATGGAAAGGTGCTCATTCAGGATGACCTCTGGAGACTCTCTGCAAATAAAAAAGGGTGACCTTGGCGCAAACACTCTTGCATTCACATTGTGCAACGGTAAAAAGCGGCCATCCAGCGTCAGAACGGGCGGACCGAAATGAAGGTTTTCGCAGGCAATTCGAACCGGCAACTTGCCGACGCGATCTGCAACTATCTCAATGTACCAGTCGGAAAAGGCAGCGTCAGACGCTTTGCAGACCAGGAAATTTTCGTCGAGATACAGGAAAACGTCCGCGGTGAGGACGTTTTTGTGATCCAGTCGACGTCATTTCCTGCGAACGACCATCTGATGGAACTGTTGATCATGATCGACGCGTTTCGGCGATCGTCCGCCAAACGCATTACGGCCGTGCTCCCTTATTTCGGTTATGCCCGCCAGGATCGAAAGGCCGGCCCGCGCACACCGATTTCGGCAAAACTCGTCTCCAACCTGATCACCGAAGCCGGTGCTGATCGCGTCCTGACGCTTGACCTGCATGCCGGCCAGATCCAGGGCTTCTTTGACATCCCGACAGACAATCTGTTTTCGGTTCCGATCCTTGCGCGCGACGTCAAGGAAAACTACGACGTCAAGAACGTCATGGTCGTGTCACCCGACGTCGGTGGCGTGGTCCGCGCCCGTTCACTGGCAAAAAGAATAGACTGTCCACTTGCGATCGTGGACAAGCGCCGTGAACGCGCAGGCGAATCGGAAGTCATGAACGTCATCGGTGATGTCGCGGGCAAGGACTGCCTGCTTGTCGACGATATCGTCGATTCCGGTGGAACGCTTTGCAATGCCGCCGAAGCACTTCTGGGCAAGGGAGCGACCAGCGTTACCGCCTATATCACCCACGGCGTCCTGTCTGGCGGCGCTGTTGCGAGGATAACGTCATCCAAGTTGCGCGAACTCGTCATCACCGATTCCATCCAGCCGACAACGGCGGTTCAGTCAGCTCCCAACATTCGCGTTGTCACAACTGCCAACCTTCTCGGTGAAGCCATAAATCGCACGGCCCAGGAAGAATCCGTATCGAGTCTTTTCGACTGAAATTGCGCTTTCGCAAGTCCGGTATACAAGAGTCGATCATTAACTCTGCCGCAATCAATTGATGGCAAAGATTCCCCACCGATATTTTATGTGTGGGGGAATTTATTGCCATGTTGCAATCACTAAAGCCTGCTGGTGCCCGAAGATCATGGTCGATCAAGGCCAAGTTTGCAGGGCTTGTGATCGGAGCGACTTTTGTTTCATGTCTTTCCGTTGGCCTTCTCAGCTATGAGATCGGCAAGAGTGGATTGATAGAAGCAAGCAAGCTCCGGCTGGAATCCGTTGCCGGAAACCAGTCGAAGGGACTATCTGCCTATGAAGCGCGGATTACCCAATCAATTTCCGAACTTGCGCAGAATACTGCGATCGGCCAGGCCGTCGAAACGATGACCAATATCATCCCGAGCGAAGTCGATGCGATCAAGGGCGCCTACCAGAAGTCGGATCTTTCGCCTGCCGAGCGTTCCGAGATCACCGGCGCCGGGCTGAAGCTTCTCTATGCAATCCATCACAGTGCCATCCACGGCACGATCTCCAGCGCCTGGAAGAATTCCGGCGTCAGCGACATCTATGTCGTCGATCTCACGGGACAGATCGTCTACTCCGTCACAAAGGGCGACGAACTCCTGAAACAGGCGACGGACATTCCCGCTATCAACGATCTCGTCACGCGCATCAATGC